>JAHACW010000016.1 GCA_018375675.1 Actinomyces sp.
CGCCGGTGTGGAGGGCGCCGGAGGGACCGGAGGGCACGGGCGGGCTTCGAGGCGCGGCGCCGAACGAAGTGAGGACGCCTAGCCTCGCGGGCGGCCGGGCCCTCCGGCGCCCGGAACACCAGCGGCGCCACACGCAACGCCGCCAGAACGCGGACAGAAAGAATCCCCTACAGCCCCAGGAATGCCTTGATCGCGGGCATTTCGCGCACGGCCTGCACCAGGCCGGCACGGTAGGTCGCCTCGAGGCGTTCGCGCCGCGACTCGGTGTTGTTGATCCACAGGTTGTCGGGGGCGAACACGTAGGCCTGACCTCGTTCCTCGAGGTCGAAGAGGAGGCGGCGTCCGGCGTTGTAGCGGTCGGGGCGCCGGGCCACGCCCTCGAACACGGACGGGAAAGAACGGTAGGCGGTGCGCAGAAGGGCGCCGACGCTGGCGGGCATGGGCCCCTTGACGTAGTCGCGGGGGCGAGTGAGGACAACGAGGAGTTTGCGGTAGCCCTCGCGCAGGGGCTGGTCGAAGGGCAGGCCGCCGTTGGGGCCGAGCGCACCGTCGACGTAGGTGTCGCCGTCGATGTCGACGGGCGGCATGAGGATCGGCAGCGTGGAGGAGGCTCGGATGATGGGTCCGAGCGTGTCCAGGGTGCTCATTTCCTCCTTGGAAAACCAGCGGACCTCACCACGCGACGCGTTGAAGGTCGCAACGCGCGTGGTCGCCGGGTTCGCCAGGAACGCGTCCATGTTGAAGGGCAGGGCGCCGTCGGGGTAGCAGATCTGCTGGTAGATGTACTCGGCGTTGAAGTAGCCGTGCCCCTTGCGGAAGTGCTTGAGTCCGCCGAATTCGGGGTCTTCGACGAGGTCGACGAAGGTGTCGTGGGAGCGCTGAGCGTCGCGGGAGGTGAAGTTGCACAGGTGGCTGGAGCCCGCGGAAACCCCGGAGATATGGGGGAAGTTGATGCCTTCGGCGATGAGTCGGCTGACGAGCGCGGCCGTGTAGGCGTTGCGCATGCCGCCGCCTTCGAACACGAGGGCGGTGTCGTCGATGGTGACCATCGTGGCGATGGATTCTTCGGGGGTCGGGTAGTGCTCTGGCGTTTCCTTCACGTTTTGACCCTACCGCCGCGCACCGAACCTACGCGCGCGTATGCCCGGTGAAGACCACGTAGTGGTAGAAGAAGAAGCGGAACGCGGTGCCCAGGGCGAAGCCGACGACGTAGACGGCGATGTTGTCGGCCAGCGCCGAGGTGTACCCCAGGATGTGGTGGGTGAACAGCAGGCAGAACTGGGAGATGCCGATGCCGCAGGCGTTCGCGAAGAAGAAGAGGATGGCCTCGCGCGTAGCGTTGTCCCGCGTGCGTCCGCGGTAGGTCCACAGGCGGTTGGCGATCCACGAGTACAGGGTCGCGGTCGCGGCGGCGATGAATTGCGCGGTGTTGGGGTGCCCGGCGAGGAAGCCGAGCGGCCCGTGCTGGAGCAGGTTGAACAGGCCGGCGTCGACGACGTAGGCGGTGGCTCCGACCATGCCGAATTGGATGAACTCGCGCACCCAGGCGAGGAGTCGCTGCGTGAGGCTCAGGGACGAGGCCGGGGCCGCTCCCCCGTCAACCTGCCCTCTGGTCCGGGGCTGGGGACGAGGCGCGGACGGGTCCGCGAGCGCCGCGGGTTCGAGCGCGGCAGTGGTTCCGCGCGAGGGAGCTTGTTCGTCATTCACTCGTATAGTCTCGCACGGTCGCACCACTGTTTCGTGGATCCTCATCAGTTGGCCCACCTCTAAGATGGTCCACATGACTGACACGACCAAGCGTGAGGCGGCCAATGCCTCGTCGATGAACACTCCCCCGGTTGCCCCGAAGCGTTACGGGTACCGGGTGCGCGACCAGTTCGGGCAGCATTTTGATGACCCGTGGGATTGGTTGCGCGACGGCGAGGACCCCGAGGTCAGGGCTCATTTGGAGGCGGAGAACACGTGGGCGGACACGGTGACGGCGCCGACGCGCGAGGCGGCGGCGCGCCTCGTGGAGGAGGTCAAGGCTTCCACGGCGCTCACCGACGTGACGGTTCCGATCCGCGAGGGCGACTTCTGGTATTTCCGGCGTTTCGCGGAGGGCCAGTCGTACGCGACGCATCACCGCGCGCCGGTGGAGCGCGACGAGGCAGGCGCCCCGATTCCGCTCGTCCCCCGACCGGGCGTGCCAGCGCCGGGCGAGGAGCTCCTCGTCGATGAGAACGAGTGGGCGCGCGGGCAGGAGTTTTTCCGCCTGGCGGACATGTACCCCTCCCCGGATGGGCGCCTGATCGCGTGGGCGCGGGACACGAGCGGGGATGAGCGCTACACGTGGGTCGTGCAGGAGGCCTCGGGGCGCGTCATCGACGAGGCCGTGGTGGACGCAGGGTATGGCTTCGCGTGGGCGGATGATTCCGCTTCCTTTATCTACATGGGCGTGGACGACGCGTGGCGCGCGTGCGACGTGTGGTTGCACCGCGTGGGCACGCCGCGCGAGGCCGACGAGCTGCTGCTGGTCGAGCCGGACGAGGGTTTCGAAATGGGGTTCGCACCCTCGGGTTTCCCGGGGCACGTCGTCATTCATGCCTCGTCGTCGACGGCGGGCCGCGCGTGGCTGTGGCTGCCCGCCCACCCGTCCGTGCGCCCGCTGCCGCTGATGCCGGTGCGCCCGCGCACGCTGGTGTCGGCGGATTCGGCGGGCGACCGCCTGTTCATCGTGCATACGGGGTTGACGCAGGAGGGCTCGCTCGCGCAGGCGATGCTGCCCGCAGGGGGGTCGCCCGAGGCCTTGGCGCGCCTCGGCGTCACGTCCTCCTCCGCGTTCTCGCGGGATTCTCTGGTGGATCGCACGCCGGGCACTCCCCTGCCGGAGGACGAGCCCGCACCCCTCACGCCGTTTGAGTCCTGGGAGCCGCTGCGCAGCCCAGGCCCCGGCGAGCGCATCACCGACGTCGAGGCCCACGCGGACTACGTGGCGCTCTCGCTTCGTTCGGGCTCTCTGACGCAGGTCGACGTGTGGGATCGCCGCGAAGCCTCGCCCACGTGGCGGCGCGTGGAGGTGGACGCCCCGGTGCGTACGATCGCGACCGTGCCGACCCCGTGGAACGATCCGCTGCGCGTGGAGTTCCAGTCGCAGACCGTGCCACCCACAGTCGCAGAGGTTTCTCTGCCGAACCCGGCCCCGGCCTCGTCCCCCGAGGACCCCGAAGGCGCGGCGCTGACCGTGCGGACCCTGCGCACCCGCGAGGCGCCCAGCTGGGACCCTGCCGAGTACGTCGAGGAGCGCGTGTGGGTGCTCGCGCGCGACGGCGCGACTCGCATCCCCGTCACCCTCATTCACCATCGCGACGCGCGCCCGGACGGCACGCACGCGGGCTGGCAGATCGGGTACGGCTCGTACGAGGTCAGCTACGACCCCGAGTTCGAGACCCTGCGTCTGCCGATCCTGCGCCGCGTCGTCTACGCGATCGCGCACGTGCGCGGCGGCGGCGAGATGGGCCGCGCCTGGTACGAGGACGGCAAGGAGCTGGTCAAGGAGCACACGTTCACGGACTTCATCGACGTGGCCGACTGGCTGGTCGACTCCGGGTGGGTGGCGCCCGGCCGCCTGGTCGCGGAGGGCCGCAGCGCCGGTGGCCTGCTCATGGGCGCGGTCACCAACGCCGCCCCGGATCGTTTCCGCGCGATCCTGGCGGGCGTGCCCTTCGTGGACGCGCTCTCGACGATCCTGGACCCGACCCTGCCGCTCACCGTCGGCGAGTGGGAGGAGTGGGGCAACCCGCTGACCTCGCGCGCCGTGTTCGACGCGATGAGCCGCTACACGCCGTATGAGAACGTGCCCGACGGCGCGCTCCTGCCCGCGATCATGGCGACGACGTCGGTCAACGACACGCGCGTCGAGTTCGTCGAGCCCACCAAGTGGGTGCAACGCCTGCGCGAGGCCACCGGCCAGGTTCCCTCCACGGACGAGGCCGGGGCCGGGCAGCGCTGCAATTGCTGCGATTCGGTGGATGGCGAGGTGAGCGTGAGCGGGGAGGCCAGCCACGGCCTCGTCGCCGCGCGCGACCCGCTCGAGCGTCCGATCATCCTGCGCACCGAGATGGTCGCCGGACACGCCGGCCCCTCCGGGCGCGAGGGCCGGTGGGCGGCGCGCTGCGAGGAGTTCGCCTTCGCGCTGGGCCAGGTGGGCGTCACGCTGTAACAGGTGGGGGCGGTCTTCGTTGGAAGGCCGCCCCCCTCGCGTTGCGCGACGATGCCGCGTTACTGCGCTGCACTGCGCTACTGCGCGCCGCCGTCCCAACCGGGCCGCAGGGCGAAGGACTGGATGTCCAACGTCGGCGTCAACACGCCTTCCTTGAGGTAATACGCCAGGTCACGGGTCGTGAAGATGTCACGCCACTCGCCACCTTCCCAGGGCCTGTACGAGAGGGTGACGACACGGTCCTCTCGACGGTCCTGAAGCATGTAGACGCCCGTCTCGGTCACCTGGAAAACCGACAGGTACTCGCGCCACGGCACGTCGAGGGAGAACAGATGCCGGCCCTGGCCGCTCGACAGGTCGACGGCAAAAGCGTCCCCATCCGAGGAGACGAACCTGTATTCGCTGCCCACGCGAATCGCCTCGTACTCGGAAACGCCCTGCTCATCATTCAACTCAAGGGGGTTCCCAGCCTCGTCGAGGACGGGAATGATCGAGCGCTCACCCGTTGACAGGTCCCACCGCTGAAGAACCAGCGTTCGCTGCCGCTCGCTCGTCGAACCATGGCTTGAGGCAGCGGCCTCGTCCGCCAGCACGCTGGGCATCGTGATGACGTCCCCTTCGCAGGCAAACATGTGCTGTCGCGAGTTCAAGCCGTCGATCATCGGCGCTACCGCGAGGACTGGAGGCTCCTCGCCGTCGTGGTCATTGAGCTGAACAACAGCCGTGAGGGTGGTCGGCGGCTTCTTGTTGCCCGATCGAGCAGCATACGCCGCGAACACTGTGGCACTGGCGACGCGAAACTCCTTCGTGTCGGTGATCGCCAAGATCCGCGACCCACACTGCCCGACAGAGTCTTCTGTCTTGTCATTCTCGACGCTCGTCACACGTCCATCAACGTGGACGGTGTTAACCACATACCCAGACTCGTCACCATACACAACCGCGAGCGCGCCATCGGGCAGCGCATAGCGTTGACGCTCGAAGCTACGGTGGTAGCGTCGTTCGAATCCTTGCGTCCCCGCCTCCGTCGTGAGGAAGTCGTGAGAAGACGACCCGTAGAAGACACCCCGCTCATTCCACAGCACATCGCCGTGCCTCACATTGTTCACGGAAACGACCTGCCCGCGCCCGTCGGCATCGAGAAGCACGATCCAGCCATCATAGTCGTTATACCGAAAATCATCGCCTAACGTGGACCATCCGGACCCCAGGCGCACGGCAACGACCGCGTCACTCGTCGCGAGAAAACTAGCCGGTTTTCTGGTCAATCCCCCATGGAAAACGCAGCTCCAAGCCAGCGCAGCAACCGAGAGCACGACGACGAGGAGAGCCCATCGGCGGATACGCTTCGGCTTCTTCGCGTGGCCATGCTCCTGCTCGTCGGCCCCTGTCTCGTGCTGCTCATCGTTGCGTACACTCATGGTCGTCTCCGTCCTCGGCTGCACGCGTTACTGCGCGCCGCCGTTCCACCCCGGACGCACCGCGAAGGACTGTACACCTCGCCGATGGCCCGAAAAAATATTGTTCGTCTTGATGTACTCCGCCAGCTTGTCCGTTGTGAACACCTCGCGTTTGTCTCCTCCGTCCCAGGGGTAGTAAGTGAGCGTGACATGATAGTCCCGCTCATTAACCTCAAGGAGGTAAATTCCGGTCTCGTTCAACTGGACTGAAGCATTGCCATCGGACGCGTTCCACGGGATGGAAAAGAGGTGCTTGGCCCGGCCACTGACCAGATCGAGGGACCATACGCGACCGTCGTCACCAAGGAATCTGCGATCCTGTTCCCCCGGGAGCCCCTGAGAAGCGTGCATGCCGTGATCGCGATCCAGTTCAATGGCATTCCCGTCCTCATCGACTACGGGAATAATCGTGCGCTCCCCCGTCACCAGATCCCACCGTTGAAGTACAAAAGCGCCGCGCGTGGCATCCAGACTGCCGTCGGATACGGCGTCAGGATCGTACAGCTGTTTACTCGGCACCGTCATCACATCACGCTCGCATGCCATGCCTCCCTCCCCCGGCGACAAGCCATCAACCAATGGCACGACCGCCAGCACCCGGGGAAGAGAACCCTCAGGATCGTCCAGTTGCACAAGAACATCCAGGGCCTCCGGGTAGTTGCCGCCGCCCGACTGGGCTGCATACGCCTCATAGGCCACCGATGCGATGTCTTCGGACCGCTTAGTGTTGGTCAGCTCCAGAATCCGCGAGCCGCACTGCCCGAGATATCCTTCGGTCCCCGAGGTCTCTCTACGATCAACACGGCCATCAGGCTGGATAATGTCGACGGCATATCCTGTGCTCAGCGGAGACGTGACAACTGCAATTCCCCCATCCGGGAGAGCAAAACGCCCTTCCTCCGCGAAAGGAAATCCCTGATGCGCGAACTCCTGCGCTCCCTCATCAGTCGTCAGATAATCGATATCTCGCGTGCCATAAGAAATCCCACGTTCAGTCCACAGGACGCGGCCCCTGTTCCACTCACCGATGCGAGCTGCTTCTACCTGTCCTTGCGCATCGACCAGCGCGATCACGTTGTCGCTGAGGGGCTTTTGGAGCCCCGACACGGAAGTTCCGGTACTCAACCGCACTGCGATAACGGCATCTCCCGTGCTGAGATTCTTCACCGGCGTCCACTTCGGAGCGTCCTGAGACATGCAGCTCGACAGCAGCATGACGATCGACAGTGCGGCCGCGCCGATACCGGACCGGCGCACGCCCTTGCGGCTGAGCGATCCCTTGCGGTTCCTCGCGCGGGTGCCATCGCTGAGCGGCTCGTCAGTATGCGTCTTCATCGTCCTGATCCGTTCTTATCACTGCGCTAAATGGCGCATCACGCGCCCACCCCCAGAGTCTAGGGCACGACACCAGGGCCACCCCATCCGAGGCCCCAGATACGGTGCGGGACAGCGACACCGCGCCCCGGCCTCGTCCCCCGCGAAGCGCTCAGCGACATGCCGATAGGATGAGTGCATGACGATTACGGCGGCGGCAGACGGTTCTTCCCTCGGCAATCCCGGGCCCGCGGGGTGGGCCTGGTACGTGGACGAGCACACGTGGGACGCGGGCGGTTGGCCGCAGGGCACCAACAACCTCGGTGAGCTGACCGCCATTCTGCGTCTGCTCGAGGCAACGGCCGAGAGCGGGGAAGAGCTGCACATCCTCGCCGACTCGCAGTACGCGATCAACGTCGTATCCAAGTGGCGACTCGGCTGGAAAAAGCGCGGCTGGACGAAGGCCGACAAGAAGCCAATCAAAAACCTGGAGCTCATCCAGGAGATCGACCGCGCCATGGAAGGGCGCCGCGTCACCTTCGAATGGGTCAAGGGCCACGCCGGGCACCGCATGAACGAACGAGCCGACGACCTCGCGCGCGCATGCGCCGAGGCCTACCAGGCTGGGCGCACGCCCGAGCCTGGCCCCGGGTTTGGGGGCGGCACGTCGCGCGGCACTGCATCGGCGAATCAGGCGTCCGGGGGCGCCGCCTCCGCGTCCGCGGCCGTTGAACCGCACGACACCGTGGAGCCTGGCGCGAGCACACCTGTTGGGCAGGAACCCAGCGAGGCCGACACGACCGCTGCTATGCCTACGTCACGCGGTGCCGCCGCAGACGAGGCCACCCCAACGACTTTCCGTTCGCATCCCAGCGTTTTCTCCACACCCGCCGAGTCGAGCGAACCCGCACAGGCGGCCCCAGCCTCGTCCGTGAGAGCGGCGACCACCGAGGACGCGATCGCCCGCGAGCGCGAATTCATCCTGGCGTGGACCGGCGGTGACGAGGAGGCGCTGGCGGCCATGACCGACGAGCGGACGACGCGCATCTGGCCGGGCGGCGGTGCGACCACGACGCTGGCGGGACCCTCGCCCACCTCCCCGGCGATCGGCCGCATCGATGCGCACGACCTGGGCGGGGCGTTCCTGACCCGCTACCGGGTGCGCTGGGAGGGCGGCGCCTCGCTGGAATCCAGCGTGTGGGCGCCCGCGACTTCTGGCGAGGCGCGCCTGATCATGGTGCACCACCAGTCGACGCTGATCGGCTAAAACGGGAAGTTCTGTCGCGGGTGGGCTCAGCTCGCGCAGTCTCAACTCTCACGCGCGCTCGATGCACCGGATCATCACGCGGGCCGCCGGGCCACGGCGCGGAGAGGTTGCATCTCGACAGCCAACCGCACGCGTCCCGGCCCAATCCAGCCCCTTACGCGGATAGGTTGCGCACATGCGGATAGGTTATGCGCACGCGGATAGGTTATTAAGGTATCCGCATCCTCGTAACCTATCCACGTAGCCGTTTCCTATCCGTGAGCCCCAACACTCACCTGCGCAACACTGCACTATTTAGGGAGCATTACACCAGTTAGGGAGCGTTACACCCCCTCGGAAGTGGTGTAATACCCCGCTAAGCGGTGTCACACCACTTAGGAACAAGCTGAAACGCGAAGCAACCCAGAAAGAGTGACCTGCAGGTTATATCTGAGCCTCGATGCATGAGGCCGGGGAGTAGACGTGCGCGTTTTGGATAGGAAACGACAAACTGGATAGGTTATTGCGTTCTGGATAGGAAAATAAGCTATCCAGAAGAGTCGTTCCTATCCAGAACGCAACTTCCTATCCAGAACACGCAGCCACACCCACCAGAAGACCGCCACGCGATCTGGTCATGGTTCCGGTGAACGGCAGCGGCGAGCCGAGTATCCCTCCAGCCTCCCCCAGTCAACGCCACAAGGGGCACTTCGCCCGTGACCTAGCGCTGCACCCGATCAGTGGCAGTGCACCCGATCAGAAGAGGTGCAATGCCTACGGATCGGGTGCAGCGTCCCAATCAACAAGAACAAACGCGGTATCGACAGGTCAATCGATGCCACCACCACAAGCAAACTGCACAATGGCCGCCGCCGGGTCGAGCTGAATCGGGAAATCTCCAGACGCGCCAATCCCCTGATGTTTGGAGGGCGCCGAGCGACTGCTGATCCAGGCTGCGGCGCCCGTGGGCGGCGGCAAGGCCTGGCCGGGCTTCGAGATCGATCACTCCGAGCCGAAGGCTCGCGTGTGGCGATCTCGCGGGCGGGCCGCCGCCCACGGGTGCACCAAGCAGCCGGGCCCAGCAAGGCCGGCCTCTCCGGCACCCGGAAAACAGCCTGGGCGCACAGCAACAAGCACAACAACGGGGGCGCAAACCACCGGCCTGCGCCCCCGCTCAGACCCCTCCGCGAGGAGCCCCGACACGCTTACAGCTTGGCGCCCTCGAAGCTGAAGATGTCGAGGAACTTGCGCGCACGATCCGAGGACGGGTCCGCGAAGAACTTGCGCGGAGGGTCGACCTCGACGATGCGTCCTTCGTCCATGAAGACGATGCGGTCGGCGATCGCGCGGGCGAAACCCATCTCGTGCGTGACGATGAGCATCGTCATGCCGGTGCGAGCCAGCTCGAGGACAACGTCGAGGACCTCGCGCACCATCTCCGGGTCAAGAGAGGCCGTGACCTCGTCGAGGAGGAGGATCTCGGGATCCATCATGAGGGCGCGGACGATAGCGACGCGCTGACGCTGGCCGCCGGAAAGCTGGCGCGGGTAGTCGTCGGCACGGTCCGCCAGGCCGACGCGCTCGAGTAGTTTCAGCGCTCGCGCGCTCGCGTCGGCGCGCGATTCTCCCGCGACGAGGCCGGGGGCGAGCGTCAGGTTCCCCATGACGGTCAGGTGGGGGAAGAGCTCGTAGGACTGGAAGACCATGCCGATGCGGCGGCGGACCTCGGGCCAGGACACGCCGGGGGCCGCCAGGTCCTCGCCGTCGAAGAGGATCTGCCCGGAATTGATGGGCTCGAGGCCGTTGATCGTGCGCAGGAGCGTGGACTTGCCGCAGCCGGAGGGACCAATGATGACGACGACCTCACCGTCGGCGACGTCAAGGGAGACGCCGCGCAGGGCGTGGTGGCCGCCGGGGTATGTCTTGTCGAGGTCGACGAGGCGCAGCTGCGGGTCGGAGGTCAGTTCTGCCATGTTTTCTCCATGTGGCGTGAGAGGAGCGAGATGGGCCAGCAGATGAGGAAATACAGCACAAAGATCAGGCCGTAGATCCACAGCGAGGCAGTCGGGTAGTTGAAGCGGTTGGCGTCGATGATCTGCTGTCCGACTTTGAGGACTTCGACGACACCGATGAGGACGACGAGGGACGTCGTCTTCACCATACGGGTGATGAGGTTGACGGCCGGGGGCGCGAGCCTGCGCAGGGTTTGCGGCAGGATGACGCGGCGCATGGTCTGCCTCGGGGAGAGTCCCAGAGCGTAGGCGGACTCGTACTGGTGGCGTGGGATCGCGATGAGCGCGCCTCGCACGAGGTCGCCCATTTCGGCGCCGCCCCACAGGGTGAAGACGAGGACGGACGCGGTGATGCCGTCCAGGTTGATCCCCGCGACGCGCGTGAGCCCGAAGTAGGCGACGAACAGGAGGACGAGCTGGGGCATGATGCGCACAAACTCGAGGTAGATCTGCATGAGCCAGCGCAGGGGCCGCCAGCGCGAGCGCATGCCGAGGCCGACGAACACGCCGAGCACGAGCGACAGCACGACGGACAGCGCGGAGATGCCGACGGTGACGCCCAGGCCCTCGAGGATGCGCACGAGGTTGCGGCCCTCGAAGATGACGTTAATTCCCAAATCCGCCACGGCGCACCTTCTTTTCGATGAGTCGGGCCGCGATGGACACGGGCAGGAGGATCACCAGGTAGGCGATGACCAGGAGGATCAGCGCTTCGGAGGTGTTGTAGGACATGCCGATGAGGTCCTTCGCGACGTACACGAGGTCAGGCAGAGCGACGACCGAGACGACGGAGGTTTCCTTAATGAGGAAGATGACGTTGGCGGCGAGCGGCGGCACGGAGGTCGCGATGGCCTGCGGGAGCGCGACGTGACGCAGCGTCTGGGTGCGCGTGAGGCCGAGCGCGGACGCGGACTCCCACTGGATCGTGGCGATCGAGTCGAGGCCGGAACGCAGGGCCTCGGCCATGTAGGCGCCACCCAGGAAGATGAGGCCGACGATCGCGCAGGTCTCGCCGCTCCACTTGATGCCCACGCGCGGCAGGCCGAAGTAGATGAAGAAGAGCTGCACGAGCAGGGGCGTGTTGCGCGACAGCTCGACGTAGGCGGCGGCGATCTGGGTGGCGACGGGGATCCGGTACTGCCGGATCGCGGCGACGAGCAGGCCCACCGCGAGGGAGCCGACGATGCCGATGGCCGCGATCCTCAAGGTGAGGATGGCGGCGTCGACGTACAGGGGCGCGTATCGCGCCAGGATGTCGAGATTCATAGGAAAAATCTGGGACGAGGCCGGGGCTCCCCGAGCGATCACCCGCGGCGGGTGACCCGGGAGACTGCCCCGGCCTCGTACCTGTCAGTTGGTGGAGGTGGTGTCCACGCCGCCTTCGACGACGAGGTCGTCGGGGGTCGCTGCGTCACCGTAGACGGGGGCGAGGGTCTGCTCGTAGTCCTTGTGGAAGAAGTTCTCCTCGCCGAGCTCGACGAGTTCGTTATTCAGCCAGTCGAGGAGGGCGGTGTTGCCCTTCTTGACGGCGGCCGCGATGTAGCTGGTCTCGCCCAGGCTCTTGATGCCGACGCTGAAGCCGGGGTGCTGGATCGCCCAGGCGATGACCTCCGTGTTGTCGGTGGAGAAGGCGTCGCCGCGGCCGTCCTCGAGGGCCTGGTAGGCGTCGGAGTACTGGTCGTACTTCTGGAGCTTGACCTCGGGGTGGTTGGCCTCGAAGTAGGCTTCTGCGGTCGTGCCCTTGGTAACGATGAGGGTCTTGCCGGCCAGCTGGCTCACGTCGGTGATTTCAGCCGAGGTGGGTGAGACGACGCCGAGGGAGACCTTGAAGTAGGGGTTCGCGAAGTCGACCTTTTCGGCGCGCTCGGGCGTGACGGTGAAGTTCGCGAGGGTGATGTCGACCTTGTTGGAGGCGAGGACCTCGGTGCGGGCGGCGGCGTCGACGGGGACGTACTTGGCGGTGACGCCCAGGTCGGCGGCGATGCGGTCGCCGTAAACGACGTCGTATCCGGCGGGCTTGCCGTCGGCGTCAATGTAGCCGAAGGGGGCCTTGTCGGAGAAGATGCCGATGACGATCTCGCCGGCTTCCTTGATCTGCTCGGGGCTGCGGTCGCCGACCTGCGCGCTCGACGAGGAGGACGAGGAGGTGGACGCGCCACCGGAGCATGCGGCCATGCCGAGGGCTGCGACCATGGCGACGGCGGCCGTGGCGAGTCGAAGGAATGGCTTCTTGCGTGCGTGAGTGGCGCTCATGAGGGCTCCTGATCTGCGTTTTTATGGAAGCGCCGAGGGGATGCTCCTCGGCGACGAGAACGATATTTCCACCAGACGGTCTATTGTGCGAGGGCTATATCCCGTTTTGAAACTATGTGACAGGTCCGCGACGAGGCTCGTTCCCACTTCGCGGAACGCCATCGCCGTGAGAGCGTGCAAGTCGTCACGCACGGCCCCGCCAGCGCGCACTCCCACCGCCTCACGCGCCACAATTGCACCCATGCCCAAGCTACCGCGCACCGTGAACCTCCCCGTGCCGGCTAGCCCTACCCGCCGCGAGATCCTCGAAGGTCTGCGCATCACGGCGCCCGTGGCCGCGGGTTACATCCCGCTGGGCCTGGCGTACGGCGTTCTCGTCATCCAGCTGGGCTTGCCGTGGTGGTTGGCTCCGTCGCTCTCCCTGGCCGCCTACTCGGGCTCGGCCGAGCTGCTCGTCGTAACCCTGGCCGCGCAGAATACGCCGCTGGCCGTCATCGCGGTGACGATGCTGCTGGTGAATTTCCGCCTCCTGTTTTTCGCGTTCTCGTTCCCGTTGCACGTCATTGAGGGCCGTTTCGCGCGCCTCTTCTCGATGTACGCCCTCGTGGACGAGGCCTACGCGCTGACCGCCGCCCGCCCGAACGGGTGGACGAAGCCTCGACTGTTGGCGATGCAGGTTCTCTTCAACCTGACGTGGCTGATCTCGAGCCTCGTGGGCGTGTCCGCGGGCTCGTTGATCCCGACGCAGATCGAGGGACTCGACTTCGCGCTGACGGCCCTGTTCATGACGCTGACCCTGGACGCGGCGCGCACGAGGCGCGAGCTGCCCTCGATCCTCCTGGCTGGCGGGTCCTTCTCGGTGGCCATGGTGGTGGCACCGGGTCAGCGACTCCTGGTGGCGCTGCTGCTGTTCGTCGCATGCCTGGTGGTCCGCCACGTCCTTCATCGCCGAGGCATCCTGCACTCCGCGGATGAGGTGGCCGAAGGGGGTGCGCAGTGACTCCGACGGTGGGCTACCTGCTGGCGCTTCTGGCGATCACCTTCGTCATCGACTTTACGTTGCGCGCTCTGCCGTTCAAGATCCTTGAGCCGCTGCGCGATTCGCGTTTCGTCTCCGACATGGCGGTGTGGATGCCGCCGGGCATCATGCTGATCCTCGTGCTCTCGACGCTGACGCAGGGAGCGCAGGAGGCGGGTGGCCGCTGGTGGGCGGCGCTGGTGGCGACGGGCGTGACGGTCGCGGTGCACCTGCTGAGCGGCCGCAAGCTCCTGTGGAGCGTCGGCATCGGAACGGTCTGTTACGTCGCGTTGCTGAACTGGTTCTAACGAAATAGCTATCACCAGCTGACTATCTCCGGCTGCTGGGTTCCAGATGCGGGGCCCGGCTACGGAGCCCATGAGCGAAGGTGCAGACACCTACCAGAAATTTCGCATGCAATTCGATTGCATGAACTTTCAACAACCTCCAGAATCGTTGCAATTCCAACGATGCCAATTCAAATCCTGAAAGAGCCACAGGGGAATTGCATGCGAAACTGCTGGGCACACATCAAACATCACGGTCTCGCCGTCACCTATCGGGGGGAATGGCGTCATTAGGGGTGTGACACGCCGACGACACGCCGGCTGCCAGTTCCTAATGCTGCAAATCCCCCATCGGCAGCCAGCCTGAAGTGCACGGCGCTGCATCCAAGACCGGCACAAGGTCGGTTGGCGCGAAAAAACTCGCCCAGCACCGCCCCTCCAGCGGCTCTTCCGCGAAAAAACTCGCCCAGCACGCCAGAAAATGCCAGTTTTGGGGCATTTCTCGTGCGCTGGGCGAACTTTTTCGCGCTCGCGCGCACATCAGGCCGAGCAGGGCGAAGTTTTTCGCGCACGAGGCGAGACAACGTGGCGACGTTGAAACCACCAACACCACTGCTCGCCCCCAACAAGGGACCTCTGAAACCGGCATCACCTCTGCGCCCGAAAACTGCACCAAAAACGCCCATTTCGCACCCGCAAAGGCGATGGCGGTTTCAGTCGCGGCTCGGCCAGCCCCCGCAAAGGCGACGGCGGTTTCAGTCGCGGCTCGTCCGGCGCCCGCAAAGGCGACACCGGTTTCAGACAAGCGGGCCGCTTGGCTCGCGGGCGGGCCGCAGCCCATGGGCACACAAAGCAGCCCGGCCCCACTGGTGTGGAGGGCGCCGGAGGGACCGGAGGGCACGGGCGGGCTTCGAGGCGCGGCGCCGAACGAAGTGAGGTCGCCTAGCCTCGCGGGCGGCCGGGCCCTCCGGCGCCCGGAACACCAGCGGCGCCACACACGCAGCGCCCGCAACACCCGTGGGGCCACACGACACCGCCACGAACGCTGCCCGACAACAAACAGGCACAACGGCACCGCCGCAAAACCGCTACCATTGTGTCCATGCACACAGAGTCGTACCTGCACCACGGTCACACCGTTTACGAGCACCGCCTGGACGTTCCCCTCGATCATCTGCGCCCCGCCGGCGAGGACAACCCGACGATCCAGGTTTTTGCGCGCGAGGTCGTGCGCAAGGGCCACGAGGACGCGCCCTACGCGGTGTTCTTGCAGGGCGGCCCGGGCTACCCGAGCCCGCGTTTTGGCACGTTTACCGGCGGGTGGATGAATCGTCTCCTGCAGGATTACCGCGTGGTGCTCCTCGATCAGCGAGGCACGGGCCAGTCGACCCGCATGGACGCCCAGGCGCTCTCCCACTTGGACACGGACGAGGAGAAGGCCGCATACCTGCGCCACTTCCGCCAGGATCAGATCGTGTACGACGCGGAGGCGCTGCGCCGCGAGTTGTGCGGGGATGACCCATGGACGACGCTCGGCCAGTCGTTCGGCGGCTTCATCACGACCTCGTACCTGTCGCTGGCTCCCCAGGGATTGAAGGCCAGCCTGATCACGGGAGGCCTGCCCGGCCTCGTCCATGTGGACGACATCTACCGCCTGACGTATGAGCGCACGGCGGCGCGCAACCGCGCCTACTTCCAGCGCCATCCAGGCGACGAGCGCACGGTGCGCGAGCTGTGCGCGCACCTGGCGGACACGGAGGAGACGCTGCCGACGGGCGAGCGCCTCTCCCCCGCGCGTCTGCGCATGATCGGCATGATGCTGGGCGGCCAGGGCAACACGGATCAGCTGCACTACCTGCTCGAGGGCCCGTGGACGTCGCTTCGAGGCGAGCGCCGTCTCTCGTCGCAATTCCTGGCGGCGATCGGCTCGCAGGTGGACATTGCGCCGATTTACGGCTTGTTCCAGGAGTACATCTACGCGTGCGCGACACCGGACCTGGTGGGCACGGCGACGGGCTGGGCGGCAGATCGCCTGGCCGAGGAGATCCCGGGCTTCGCGAAGGACGCAAACCCGCTGGATGAGAGCGAGCCGTTCTACCTGACGGGCGAGCATTTCATGCGCCGCGTGTTCGACGAGGATCCGGGCTTGGCGCCGCTGAAGGGCGTCGCGGAGATTCTCGCTTCGACGACGGAGGCTGCCCCCGTGTACCTGCCGGACGTGCTGGCCGAGAACACGGTGCCGGTGGCTGCGGCCGTGTATTACGACGACATGTTCGTGCCTCGCGAGCTCTCCCTGGACACGGGTGACCTGATCGGAGCCCACCACTACATCACGAATGAGTACCAGCACGACGGATCCGCCTATTCGGGCGGAAAGGTTGTCTCTCACCTGCTTGACCTGCTCGCGGATTGATCCGCGCGCTCCCGATTGAAAGGACTGGCTATGGCCGCCTCATCAACCTGTTCTTGTCCGTGTGCTGGCTCGGTGGACCCGACTCGGGTCGCGGGGTTTGCGGCGGGCGTGGGCGCGACCGTCGCGTGGTACGCCCTGCCCGATTACGTGCGCTCTCGTCCGTTGCGCGGTCTCGTGAAGGCGGGCCTGCTGGGGGTGCTCGGCTGGTCGATGGTGGCGCAGCTGCCGGAGGGCGCGGAGCTTCCGCCCTACGACGATGAGGACACGGATTGCTCGAAGTCGTCTCCCGTCGCGGGTGAGGATCCGCTCGATGGCGTCACGGAAGCGGACCCGGCGGAGCTGGCGGTTCTCGCGGGAGCGGCGCTGGGTTCGGCGATGATCACGGTGGGCGTGGAACGCTGGCTGTTCCGCCGCGGTGAGCGTCGCCGCGCGCAGGGCGCTCGTTTCGCTCATACGAGGCAGGGACTGGCCCTGGGTGCTCTGGAAGCGGGCCTGACCGCGCTGACGTTCGGCGCGGGAGCTGTGCGTGAGAGGCTCTCGAAGGGCTGACCTTCCATCCCCCGCTGACGAGGCCGGGGCGCAGTGATCGGGTCCGTGCGCGTGGGCGTGCGGGCCCGACGTGCGTCAGAGGGTGCGTCCGGTGATGCGGCGCAGGGCTTGGCAGGAGCGCCAGGAGTTGAGGAGTCCCATGGCGAGGGGCAGGCAGACGAGGGCGGCGAGGAGCGCGGATTCGGTGGCGACGGCGATGCCACCGACGGCGAGGAAGCCGATGAACCAGGCCAGCTGCATGCGCGCGCAGGCGGTCATGACGGCGCCGTCTTGCCGGGCGGCGCGCAAGGCTGCGTGGGACTCGGAGAAGATGACGAGGTCTTCGTTGCCATCCCATTCGCGGTGCCAGCGGCGGGCCACGATGAGGAGCGCGGCGAGGAGCGCGAGGAGGATAAGCCCTCCTCCGAGGATGAGGGCCAGGGCGAGGCCGGCGAGCTTTTCGATGACCGGTTCGGGCATGGAGGAGAGTTCGACGATGGCGACGATGGCACTGACCGAGACGATCAGGAGGATGGTGACAACGTCAATGGCGATGTTGACGCGACCCTGCGTTCGCTGGCCGGCGCGCACGCGGTTGTAGCGGCGCAGCTGGTCATTCCCCAGGCGGTAGGGCCGGGGCGCAGCATCGAATTGCAAGGGCTGATAGGGCACGCCCTCACAATAGCGCTGTCCGTTAATTTTTCGCGCCTTACAAAGCAACTGTGCACTGCCCAGTTGGACACTTTTTCACTGGTCAGGATGTGCGGATTCCTCGCCATCATCACTGAAACTCCGCGGCGGCAGCGATCAGCGGGTGAGCGCCATCAGCCCGAAGAGGATGAGCCCCGCCAGCACGATCATGCGAATGAAGTCCATGACGGAGCTCCCCAGGTCCGGGAAGCGCTTGCGCAGGATCCTGAAGGTCAGGCGTACGCCGCGCGGAAGGACCCGATTAAAGAGCGCGATCTGCGCGAACGTCATGAGGTAGCCGCTCAGCGACATGACGGCGTACAGGAGGAAAAAGAAGAGCGCGAGCTCATCCGTCATGATACGCAGGGTCGCGACGTAGCCGATTCCGCAGCCAAAGCCCGCGAAAATAGCGAACATCCAGGCTTTATCGAGGGCGAAGGTCACGCGCTTGAGCATCCGACCGTAGGCCTCGGAGACGGCCGGCTGCATCTCGATGGCGTACGAGGAGCGCCCCGCTCCCTTGAGCGGGTGGGCCAGGGAGTCGTAGGCGAACTTCGCTTCGGCCAGGTCCGGGGCGTTCGAGGTGGCGCGCCCGAAGGCCCACTGGGCGCCGTTGGGTTCCACGGGCGCCCACAGGCGCCCGTAGGCCATGAGGAGCTCCACGTCGTTGGGAAGGCCGTCGGTGGCAATCTCGGAGACGGGCAGGGCCTCGTCGTAGCGTCCCAGGTCGACGAGGCAGAGGGTCAGCTCGCGGGCGATTTCGGCGGATTTGGGGTGCAGGCGCATACCGGCCGAGGCCGTGGCCTCTGCGTCCGCGACGAGGCCTTGGCGGCGCTGGGCGCGCGCAATGAGCGCGAAGGGGTCGGCCATGTCGTCACCGTAGGCGCGTGCGCGCGTCGCGTACTCCTCGCACAGGGGGTACAGGCCGAGGCGGTCGGCGCAGGCCGCGGCCTGGACGTCGCGACGGTAACAGGCGTCTTCACCCACGACCTCGAGAGATTCGAGGATGGACAGGGCCGCGCGGTAGTCACCCCTGGCGAGGGCCTCGTCAACGTCGGCGAAGGTGGGCGTCGTCATGGCGCATACGATACTGCCCCGCACACGCCCGAGGTGACCTCGTCCACGAAACACGGGCCACCAGCATCGTCGGGAGCCAAGCACCCACTATCCTGGACCCTATACGCGAGGCCGCCCCGGCCTCGTCCGTCCGACACTGTACGTAGAGGAGCCCCCATGGCGACCGAGCCCGTGTTCGAGGCCATCAACTGGAACAAGATCCAAGACGACAAGGACCTCGAGGTCTGGGATCGCCTGACGGGCAACTTCTGGCTGCCTGAGAAGATTCCGCTCTCCAACGACCTGCCGAGCTGGAAGACCCTCACCAAGGACGAGCAGCTCATGACGAACCGCGTGTTCACGGGCCTGACCCTGCTGGACACGCTCCAGGGCACGGTCGGCGCGGTGTCGCTGATCCCGGACGCGCGCACCCCGCACGAGGAGGCCGTCTACACGAACATCGCGTTCATGGAGTCGGTGCACGCCAAGTCCTACTCGTCGATCTTCTCCACCCTGCTGTCCACGGAGGAAATCAACGAGTCCTTCCGCTGGTCGAACGAGAACGAGGCCCTGCAGAAGAAGGCCGAGATCGTCAAGTCCTACTACGACGGCAACGACCCGGAGAAGCGCAAGGTCGCCTCGACGATGCTCGAGTCTTTCCTGTTCTACTCGGGCTTCTACGCGCCCATGTACTGGAGCTCGCACGCCAAGCTCACCAACACGGCTGACCTGATCCGCCTCATCATCCGCGACGAGGCCGTCCACGGCTACTACATCGGCTACAAGTACCAGCTGGCCGTGAATGAGTCGAGCCAGGAGCGCCAGGACGACCTGCACGACTACACGTACTCGCTGCTGTACGAGCTCTACGAGAACGAGGAGCAGTACACGGAGGACCTGTACGATCCGCTTGGCCTGACCGAGGACGTCAAGAAGTTCCTGCGTTACAACGCGAACAAGGCGCTCATGAACCTGGGTTACGAGGCCCTGTTCCCGGCCGACGCGACCGACGTGAACCCCGCGATCCTGGCGGCCCTGAGCCCCAACGCGGACGAGAACCACGACTTCTTCTCGGGTTCCGGCTCGTCCTACGTGATGGGCGAGGTCGTGGACACCGAGGACGAGGACTGGGACTTCTAATTCTCACGAGGCCGGGGCCGGGTTGCGCGAACAACGCGGCCTGACCGCCTCCCTCAACTCAAGACGCACGTGGGTGCGCCCGCCATCAGGCGGGCGCACCCACGTCGTTATGTCTCGCAGTGTTTCTTACGAAACCTGTGTCTGCTCTCGTCGCCGCAGCCAGGCGCAGGCCCCGGCGAGGCCGAGCAGGGCGGCCCCTCCCACCAGCTGCGGGTAGATGCCGATGGATCCGGCCTTGGGGAGCACACCGACCTGCGTGTCGACGATGCGGATACCGGGGGTGCGATCCGCGCCGGGCAAGCTGCCCGAAGCGGGCAGCACGCGCACGGAGCTGAAGCCCTCGTCGGCGCCGAAGTCCGTCTTGATGACGGTCGTGGCGTCAGCATCCGTGCCAGCCTCGATGTGGAAGGCGACGGGACGAGGCAGCAGCGCGTGCCCGACGGGCGCGCGGGTTTCCACGAGCCAGTAGGTCTTGCCCGTCTCCAGGGGCGCGGTCACGAATCGCGACCCACCGTCGAGGGTAGAAACCGGGGTGCCAGCCAAGGCCTCGTTGTCGTAGATCGCGAAGGCCGCGCCGTCGAGCGGATACGTGCCGTCGTCGTTCGGGGTGCCGACCGGCTGTGTGCCGGCCTTTTCGATGCGGATCGGTCGGGGGCGAGCGGGCGCGCAGGCCTCGTTGTTGGCCTCCCCATCGTGATCGTAGGTGCCCGTCACCGCGTTGTAGAGGCCTCGTCCCGGGGTGAGGCGATCGTTCGACGAGGCGCACTCCAGGAGGGCCTCGGAGTACCCGGGAGCGCTCGTATCGCGCGTGACCTTCATGCGGATGTACCACGTGGAGGACGCGCCCGGCTCGATGGTGGCGCCCTCGGTGAGAACATACGAGGAGGCGGCGCCCTGCTCGGCCGCGGCATCAAGCGCGTCAAGGCTGGTCGCGACAGCCGCGGAGCGAACGGTCAGGCCCGGCGCGAAGTTCGGCGCGTCCGTCAGGCGCCCGGTCGTGCCCGCGAGGGTGCCGTCGTTCGTGGCCGTGATGCGGTAGGTAACGGTGATGTCGTCCGTCGTCGCGCCCTCGACCGATTCGAGGTCCTTCTGAATGCGCAGCTTGGGGGTCTGCTCGCGGTTGGTGAACGTGCAGGTGATCGGCAGGGCCGCAGGCGACGAGGCCGGGGCGACCTGGGAGAAGTCCACGCCGCCCGTGTCAGCGTCGCGGGTGACGTTCACGCGCTCACCCACGCCGTTTAGGCAGGTCACGTCGACGAGGCTCCACTGCGCAGCATTCGGGTCATCACTGACCTTCCAGGGGCCGAAGTATCCGGACTGCCCGAACGCGAGGGGAGTACGGCCGGCGATGCGCGGCCCCGTCTCGGCGATGACGAACTGCGAGAAGCCCGGCATGAAGGCCTTATATCCGGAGGACACCGCCCCAGCCTCGCCGAAAGCAGTCGGGGTAAGGTTCTTATCCTCGAAGGAGTTCCACGCGACGAAGCCGTCGGCCTGAACGCTTGTGGTCAGCGGCTTGCCGGTGGTGCCGGTCCAGTCGCCGACGCCCAGTGTCGTAAAGCCAAACTCGGGGATCGCGTCGCCGACCTGCTCGGAGTCCTCGGTGACCGCTTTCGCGACGCGCACGTAGCGCTCCTGGCTGAAAGAGCCGTAGAGGCAGCCGAAGGACGCCTGGCTTTCCTTGGTCGTGAAGGTGGAGACCGGGGTCGAGCTCGCGGGCGGGGTGGCGGGGCAGTTGCCGTCCGCGTTGGGCACGAATCCGTAGAGGACGAGTCGGTAGGGGATCCCGTTGACGGTGATCGTCTGGTCCGAGGTGGTCTTCGTGATCGTCAGGACGTCGTCCGAGTCGGGGGTCTGGTCGGGCTTGCCTGCCGAACCCGGGTAGTACTGAGGCTGATCCGTGTAGATGTCGTATCTGCCTTTTCCTTCACCAACTTTTTTAAAGCAATGCCAGTTGCGATCAGATCGAGCGAGCGCATAGTAGGGGGCAGTCGATGGGCAGGTGCGCGGCGCGGAGGCACGGGAGACCCACTCGTAGGGGCCTCCCTTGCGTCGCACGGCCGTCGTGTCCGTGTCGTTGTCGGTTTCCTGCTGGTCAAAGGGGAAGGACTCCTCCAGATCGCCGATGCGGATGTCGAAGGACGAGTGCACCCAGTGAATCTGGGAGTAGATGGGGAAGTTGTTGTGGCGCACGGCGCCGATCAGGAAGGTGCTGTTGAGCGGGACCGTCCCCGGGTTGTTCGGCTTGTAGCCGAGGGCGCTCGTCGTCGAGGTCGAGATCGCGTCGGGCGTGTATTCGCCGTAGTAGGGGTACCGGTAGTAGGCGGCCATGTGGTAGTCCCAGGCGACGCCTCGGGTGACGTAGGACCAGTAATCGCCGCTTGTCGCGGTGTCCGCGTCGAGCCAGTCCTGGGCATACCCCGAGCGGTAGGGGACGGAACGCTGGTTGGGGTCGGCGGAGTTGTACGTCGTCATTCCGGACACGATGCCGAAGTAGGAGTTGTCGGCGACGACGGTGGTCCGGTCCTTACCGGAGTCGTTGAGGACTGCCTTGCCGATTCGACCTTCGGAGCGATTAAAGGTGATGCTGTCGGCACCGGGGGCCTCGAGGGGGGCCTCGGCCCGTGCAACTCCGGGCACCATCACGAGGCCGGAGAGGGCGAGACCGGTCAGAGCGGCAGCGACGATTCCACGCATGGCAAACCTGCGAGTACGCGGCGCACAGACCACTCGGCCAGCCATGCGGCTGGCCGCCGACGGATGGTCGTCTCGGTCGGCAGCGCCTCGATTCTGGACGCCGCGCTGCATGTCGGTGAGTCTCATACTGCCCCCACGTTGATATGGTTACCGACTTACCATAACAATGAGATTTAGTTCCTGCATAACCCTCCAGGTCAGTATTGATTCATGCCCGCACACAGAGGCCACAAAACCCTCACTGCACGAACCCCACAGGCAATGACGACCAGACCACGCCCACCTATTCACATATGACAACCGGCCTCACTTTTGAAGAGGTCACCCCAAGCTTGACCATCCAACACGAAGGATCCAGGAGTGCCAACCGAACGGTCAGACCCTTCGATTGTGCACTGCATAACAGTTGACAATGCACTCGACGCCGGATCGCACCCCGACGCAATCTCTCCCAAACAGAAGACCAGGAGCCGGATCGCGACCAAGCGAGAACAAACATGCGACACGACCTGTCCACACTCTGTTTGCTCCAACACACTTATCGTCACACGTGTAACATGTGCACCAAATGTCACAGGCGCATCATGGCAAGGTATTCCCTGCCATGACGGGCCTTCGATGCGAGCGCGCAGGCCTTTGCTCATCGGGAACATCCCGACAGTTGGGGCCACACCACTTCGCGCGACGGCTAGACTGTGACTGGGAGCGGCCTCGCTTCCACCCACACCGTACGTCGCGCGCACAGCGCGGGGGAATGAGGAGAGCACGACTATGAGCATCTTCGACCGCTTCGAGAGCGCCGTCGAGAGAGGCGTCAATGGCGCCTTCTCGCGTGTGTTCCGGTCGGGGATCAAGCCCGTGGACATCACCACGGCGATCCGCCGCGCCATGGACGAATCCGTCCAAGAAGTCTCCGCCTCGCGCATCATTGCCGCGAACCACTTCTCGGTCTACGCCTCGCGCACCGACCTCACCTCCCTCGAGGCATCCCTCGACGTCCTCGCCGACGAGTTCGCCCAGCAGGCCACCGAACACGCCGCGGCGAACAGCTACTCCCTCCTCGGCCCCGTCACGATCGAGTTCATCGCCGACGCCTCCGAGCCCAGCGGCACCCTGAAGGTCGACGCCGAAAACCGCCGGGGACCCGCAGCCCCCGCCACGGCCTCGTCCGCCTCCCCCGAGCACCCGATCATCGACGTCGACGGCGAAAAGTGGCTGCTCACCGAGCCCGTCACCGTCATCGGACGCGGCTCCGAAGCCGACATCGTCGTCAACGACTCGGGCGTCTCGCGCCGCCACCTCGAACTGCGCATCACCCCCACCGGCGTGATCGCGACCGATCTGGGCTCCACCAACGGCTCCTTCGTTGAGGGACACCGCATCGACGCAGCGACCCTGCTCGACGGCAACCAGATCGTCATCGGACGCACCAAGATCCTCTTCTGGACGCACCCAGACCAGAGCGGAGTTTAATGAAGTGACCACAGACCTCGCATTTACCGTTTTCCGCATCGGGTTCCTGGTGCTGCTCTGGCTCCTCGTGCTCGCGGCCGTCAACACGCTGCGACGCGACATCTTCGGCACCGTCGTGACCCCGCGCGGCAAGGGACGCGACAAGGCCACCTCACGCCGCAAAGCCTCTCGCGAGAAGCGCAAGGACAACAAGAAGCGCACCTCCACGAACCCGCTGGCTCCCAAGGACCTCCTGGTGACCGGTGGCCCGCTCGTGGGCACCATGCTGCCCCTCGGCGAGGCCCCCATCGTTATCGGGCGCTCCCCCGCGTGCACCCTCGTGCTCGAAGACGAGTACGCGTCCAGCCGCCACGCGGCACTCACCCCCCAGTCCGACGGCTGGTGGATCGAAGACCTCTCCAGCCGTAACGGCACCTTCATCGACGACGAGCGCCTGAGCAGTCCGCGCCAGCTCAAGATCGGTGACGTCATCCGCATCGGCCAGACGACTCTCGAATTGGTGGGTTGATATGTCAGGAAACGCGGTTCAATTCCACTACGCTGCCCGCTCCGACGTGGGCCTCGTGCGTTCCAACAATCAGGACTCCGGCTACGCCGGCGCGAACCTGCTGGTCCTCGCCGACGGCATGGGCGGCCCCGCAGGCGGCGACATCGCCTCCTCGGTGGCCCTCGCGCACCTCGTCCCCCTCGACACGGACTCGCACCCGGCCGACTCGATGCTTCCCCTCCTGCGCGAGGCCCTCCTCGACGCGCACGAGGAGCTCACCGACCGCTCGAGCCGCGACCGCGACCTCGAAGGCCTGGGCACCACCTGCATCGCGCTCATGCGCTCCGGCAACCGCCTCGCGATGGTTCACATCGGCGACTCGCGCGCCTACGTGCTGCGCGGCGACACGCTGACCCAGGTCACGACCGACCACTCCTTCGTGCAGTACCTGGTCGACACCGGCCAGATCACACCCGAGGAAGCCGAGCACCACCCCAACCGCAACGTCGTCCTGAAGATCCTCGGCGACGCGCAGGCCGACGTGGCCCCCGACGAGACGATCCGCGAGGCCGTCGTCGGCGACCGCTGGATGCTGTGCTCCGATGGCCTGTCCGGCCTCGTCTCCCCCGAGACGATCGGCCAGGTCATGGCCGATTTCAAGGATCCAGGCGAGTGCGCCGAAGAACTCATCCGCCTGGCCCTCCTGGGCGGCGGCCCCGACAACATCACGTGCGTCATCGCGGACATCGTCCCCGCCGGTACGTTCCCGCCCGCTCCCCCGCAGATCGTGGGCGCCGCAGCCATCGACCGCAACGCCAAGTCGCGCGGCGGAGACGGAGCGGCCGCGCGCGCTGCCGCCCTGGGATCCTCGGCCTCGGGCACCCCCAGCGACGAGGACGACGCCCCCATCGAACTCAAGCCCCACACCTCGTGGTGGACCCCCGTGTTCATCTCGCTCGTGACGGTCCTCGTGGTCGCGGCGTCGTGGATGTCGTGGAAGTGGACGCAGACCCAGTACTACGCGATCGGCCAGGACGGCTACGTCGTCATCTACCAGGGCATCCCCCAGTCGATCGGCCCGTGGCAGCTCTCCCACGCTGTGGAGGTCTCCAACGTCGCCCTGTCGGACCTCGCGCCCGTGGACCGCCAGCGCCTCGACACGCCGGTGCTGCGCTCCTCACGCGCCGACATCGACTCCTACATCGATGGCCTCAGGCGCTCCGCGGCCGACAACGTGTCGACCCCCTCGTCCTCGACGACCCAGTCAGGCACGCCCCAGTCCGGGGCGCAGAGCGGGGGCGCCTCCTAATGGCTACCGTATCGATCGCGCCCGCCCGGCCTCGCCGATTCCTGGAGCTGACCCTCATGGGCCTGGCTCTGGCCGTCGGCATCGCCGGCTACGTGCTGACCTCGCTGAACTACACGGGGGAGATCCCCGCAAACCTTCTCACGCAGGTCGGCGTGCTCGTCGCGATCGCGATCATTGCCGAGGTCGGCGTTCACTTCCTGGCCCCCTACGCGGACCCGGTGATCCTGCCGGTCGCCGTCGCCCTGACGGGCCTGGGACTGGCGATGATCTACCGCCTCGACCTGTCGTACGCACGCAGGGACGAGGCCGTGGTGGGCTTCCGTCAGGCACTTTTCGTAGGCATCGCGATCGTGATTGCGGCCATCATCTTGATCATGCTGCGCGACCACCGCATGCTGCGCCGCTACACCTACACCTTCGGCGCGCTGTCGCTGTTCCTCCTGCTCCTGCCGATGATTCCCGGCCTGGGCCAGGAGACCTTCGGCGCGCGAGTCTGGATCCACCTGGGTCCCATCTCCGTCCAGCCCGGTGAGCTCGTGAAGATCACGCTGGCGATCTTCTTCGCCGGATACCTCGTGACGAACCGCGACAACCTGGCGATCGGCGGCCGCAAGTTCCTGGGCATGCGCCTGCCGCGCGCCCGCGACCTCGGCCCGATCATGGTCGTGTGGTTGATCGGCATCGCGATCCTCGTCCTGCAGCGCGACCTGGGCACCTCGCTGCTCTTCTTCGGCCTGTTCGTCGCGATGCTGTACGTGGCGACGAACCGCGTGTCGTGGCTGGTCATCGGTTTCACGCTCTTCGTGCCGGCCGTCGCGATCGCCGTGAAGTCTTTCAGCCACGTGCAGACGCGCTTCAACATCTGGCTCAACGCCCTCGATCCGGAGATCTACGACCACGGTTCGTACCAGCTCGTCCAGGGCCTGTTCGGCCAGGCCTCCGGCGGTCTCATGGGCACCGGGTGGGGCCGCGGCTACCCGCAGCTCGTGCCGCTGGCGAACTCCGACTTCATTCTGTCCTCCTTCGCGGAGGAGCTGGGCCTGACCGGCATGGCCGCCATCCTGGTCCTGTATCTGATCCTCATCCAGCGAGGCCTGCGCGCGGCACTGACGGTGCGCGACGGTTTCGGCAAGCTCCTGGCGACCGGCCTGAGCTTCTCGCTGGCCATTCAGCTGTTCGTGGTGCTCGGCGGCATCACTCGCATTATTCCGCTGACCGGCCTGACGGCCCCGTTCCTGGCGGCCGGCGGCTCGTCGATGGTGTCCTCGTGGATCACCGTCGCCCTGCTGATCCGCGTGTCGGACGCTGCTCGCCGCCCGGCCTCGACCCCCGCGCCGTGGAACTCCGGCATCCAGCCTGCCGTGGGAGTGGGTGAGTGAGCCATGAATAACCAGATTCGCAAGATCTTCATCATCGTTCTCCTGATGTTCGCCCTGCTGGGCGTGGGCATCACGAACACGCAGTTCATTTCCGCGTCCTCGCTCAACGCCGACGCTCGCAACCAGCGCACGATCCTGCATGCGGCCGAAACCGACCGCGGCCCGATCATCGTCGACAAGACGGCGATCGCCTCCTCGGAGCGCGAGGAAGATTCGAAGCGTTACGTGCGCACCTACGCCGAGGGGCCGCTGTACGCGCCGGTCACGGGCTACTTCTCGTCGGTGGGCAACGCGTCAACGGGCATCGAGGCCGCCGAGGAGGACGTCCTGGACGGCCAGTCCCAGACCCTGCTCGGACAGCGCCTGCGCAACCTCCTGACGGGCCAGAACCGCCAGGGCGGAGGCGTCTCCCTCACCCTGAACTCGCAGATGCAGAAGGCCGCGGCCGAGGCCCTCGGTAACCGCAAGGGTGCCGTCGTGGCCCTGGATGCGCAGACCGGTGCGGTTCTGGCGATGTATTCGTCGCCGACCTTCGACCCGAACCAGCTGGCTTCCTCCGACGCCGGCGCGGTGTCCGACGCGTTCTCCGCGCTCTCCTCGGATCCGAACAACCCGCTGCTCAACCGCGCGATTTCCGAGCGCTACGCCCCCGGCTCGACGTTCAAGATCCTCACGACGATCGCCCTCATCGAAAACAGGATCGCCGACCCGGATATGCACATGCCCTCCCCCGTGTCGACGACCCTGCCGGGCACGGCCACCGAGGTCTCCAACATCGAGTCCTCCACCTGCGGCGACGGCAACCCGACGCTCACCGAGGCCTTCGCGCGCTCGTGCAACACGACCTTCGTACTGGCTTCCGAGCAGCTGACGAACCAGCAGCTTCTCGACGTGACGAACCGCTTCGGCTTCGGCCGCGAGTCGCAGATTCCGCAGACGGTGACGCCCTCCGTGTTCCCCGCCGACACGGACGCCGCGCAGCTCGCGATGAGCTCGATCGGCCAGTACACGGTCCAGACGACGCCTCTGCAGATGGCGCAGGTCGCCCAGGCCATCGCGAACGACGGCCAGATGATGACCCCCTACCTCATCGACTCGATCGTGGACGCCGACAACCAGGTGGTGCGCACGAATAGCCCGACCGACGCCGGTCGACCGATCTCGTCGGAGACGGCCTCGAAGCTGCGCACCATGATGGAATCCGTGGTCTCCCAGCCCTACGGCACCGGCACCACGATGGCCCTGCCGAACATTGCGGTGGCCGCCAAGACCGGCACCGCCGAGACCGGCAACGGTGACCGCGCGAACGCCTGGGCCGTCGGTTTTGCGCCCGCGGACAGCCCGCGCATCGCTTTCGCCGTCCTCGTCGAGGGCGATGACAACGATCCCACGCCGCACGGCGGAGACGTGGCCGGCCCAATCGCCCGTGCTCTCCTGGAAGCGGGGCTGCAGTGAGTACGCCACGCATGACTTCCGGTGCCGGGCGAGTGCTCGGGGGGCGCTACACGCTGCTCACCCCGATCGCCCAGGGCGGCATGGGCGAGGTGTGGAAGGCCCGCGACCGCGTCAGCGGCCATATCGTCGCCGCGAAGGTCCTGCGCCCCGAGCTGACGGGCGAGGAGCTGTCGCTGTCCCGCCTGCGCCTCGAGGCCCGTAACTCGATGTCGATCTCGCACCCGAATATCGCCAACACTCAGGATTCGGGCGAGGAAGACGGCATCGGCTGGATCATCATGGAGCTCGTCGACGGCTACCCGCTGACGGATTACCTGCGCGGCGGCTCCCGCATTGAGCCCGAGTACCTCATGCCGATCCTCGTTCAGGTCGCGATGGCGCTGGGCGCTGCCGCGCGCGCGGGCGTCGTGCACCGCGACATCAAGCCCGCGAACATTATTGTTCGCCCTGATGGCATGGTGAAGCTGACGGACTTCGGCATCTCTCGCGCGAAGGGACAGGTCAACCTGACCGCTGCGGGCATGGTCATGGGCACCGCCCAGTACCTGCCGCCCGAGCAGGCCATGGGCGAGGTCGCCACCCCCATCGGCGACCTCTACGCCCTCGGCGTCATCGCCTACGAGGCCGCGGCCGGTCGACGCCCGTTCACCGGCGAAACCCAGGTGGACATCGCCTTCGCGCACGTCAACGATCCCGTCCCGCCGCTGCCGGACTTCGTGCCCGAGCCCCTGGCCGACGTCATCCTGCACCTGCTGGAGAAGGACCCCGCGAAGCGCCCCGAGTCCGGATCCGCAGCCGTGCGCGAAATCGCGAGCGCAGCCAAGGCGATGGGCGTCTCCGTGACCCCTCGCCCGCTGCCCCTGCCAAAGGCCGCGCAGCGCCCCGAAGAGGTGCGCACGCCCGTCCAGCCGTCGGTGCCGATCGTCGCGCCCGTGCGTCACCTGACGCGCCGCACGCTGCCCGACGAGATGCTGCAGCCCCCCTCGGGCCTCACTCCGAAGGTGCGCGCGACGACGGGCCGTCACGCCAAACTGCCCGTCCTCGACGAAGCGACGACGATCGCCCCCTCCTCGGCCCCAATCCCGGTCACGGGTCGCCACGGCGCCGTCCCACACATCCTCGACGAGGCCGAGGTTCCCCCGGTCTCTCACCCCGTGACCGCTCCCACGCGGATTCGTCGCCTGCACCCCGAGACGACCGGCGAGCAGGCGCCCACGGTGTCGGGTGCCGTCCGATCGCTGACCTCGACCGGTCGCCACGCAGCCGTCCCGGCCCCCGCGGCGGCCCCGCAGGCACCGGTCTCGGCGCCGATCCCGACGCGGACAGCTCCTGCGCAGAAGGCACCTGCACCCGCTGCTCCTGCGCCCGCGCAGGCCACCACCACCCGCGCGACCACGGGTTCTATTCCGAGGCACGCGGCTCCCGCTCGCTCCGAGCAGATCCCGCAGCCCAGCGGCGAGACCGCCCAGCGCCCCCAGGCCTCGGCGCCCGCGCAGCGTTCCGCGCCGATCCCGGCTCCCCCGGCCAGCGCAGCCCCCGCACAAGCAGCAACACCCGTGACTCCTCAGGCAGCAGAGCCGCAGGATCGACGCGCCGCCCTCGCCGAGCGACTGCGCCAGCGAGAGGCAGCTCGCCAGGCCGAGGACGCGGCCGAGGAGCAGCGCCGCGCAGCCGTCGCCCGCGAGGAAGAACAGCGCCAGCGCGAGCTTCAAGAAGCCCGCGAACGTCGTGAAGCACGCGAACGCCGCGAGGCCGAAGAAGCCAAGCGTCAGGCAGCCCGCCAGGCGGCCCCGCGCATTCCCCAGCCCGCCCGCTCCGAGTCACCGCGCCGCGACAAGGCGGCCACGGCCTCGTCGCCGCGCGTGTACGGGACCGTTCCCCAGCCTCGCGCAGCCACGCCCTCAAAGCGCCAGCGACGCTCGGTCTACGAGCCGCGGCACGAAAAGGCGAAGCGCGGACCGCGCTGGCACGAGCTCGACGCTCGCAGCGCGCAACGTACCCGCCCGGCGGCCAAAACCGCGTACTCACGCAGCGTCGTCGCACCACCCGTCCCAGCATCCAGGCAGATTATTCGCGCGGTCATCGTCGCAATCATCGTGATTGCGCTCATCGCGCTTGCAGCTATTACGATCAAACACATGCTTGGCTCCCTGATACAACCCAGTGCGGGAGCACACATTATCGAGGAGGTTAGGACATGGCAGAGCCCATGGCCCACCGTCTAGCAGGCCGATACGAGGTCCGCTCGCTCATCGGGCGAGGCGGAATGGCCGAAGTCCACCTGGGCTTCGACACTCGCCTATCGCGCGTCGTAGCAATCAAGATGCTGCGCCGCGATCTGGCGCAGGACTCGATCTTCCAGGCGCGCTTCCGTCGCGAAGCACAGTCGGCAGCATCGCTGAATCACCCGAACATCGTCGCCGTGTACGACACGGGCGAGGAGATCATCGAGGATGCGACCGGCCGTTCGATCGCAGTGCCCTACATCGTCATGGAGTACGTTGAGGGGCACACGGTCAAGGACCTGATCTCCGACGGCACGGCCGTTCCGATCAACGAGGCCATCGAGATCGTGTCGGGCGTCCTGTCCGCCCTCCAGTACTCGCACGCGAACCACCTGGTGCACCGCGACATCAAGCCCGGCAACATCATGCTGACGTCGGACGGCAAGGTCAAGGTCATGGACTTTGGCATCGCGCGCGCCCTCACGGACTCGCAGGCCACCATGACGCAGACGAACGCCGTCGTGGGCACCGCCCAGTACCTTTCCCCCGAGCAGGCTCGCGGCGAGGCCGTTGATGCTCGCTCCGACCTGTACTCGACCGGCGTCGTCCTCTTCGAGCTCCTGACGGGCCGCCCGCCCTTCAAGGGCGACTCGGCCGTGGCCGTCGCCTACCAGCACGTCGAGCAGATCCCGCCCACACCCTCGTCGATCCTGTCCGACATCCCGGACTCGCTCGACCGCGTGGTGCTGAAGGCCCTGGCGAAGAACCGCGAGGACCGCTACCCGAGCGCCGCGGCAATGCTCGCGGACCTGCAGCGCGTGGCCCGAGGCCTCGACGTGGGCGCGCCGCCCGCCGACTCGTGGGCGACCGAGGTCCTGCCCGCCGCCGGCATGGCATCCGCACGCACCGCTGCGACCACGCCGATGGCGGCTATCCCCAGCCATGCACCCGCCGCGGCGATGGCCGCGACCTCCACGTCGCTGCCCGCGGTTGCCACCGAGGACACCGCGAACGAGGCTGCCAAGGCCCGCAAGCGCCGCACGGCGATCATCGCGACCGTGTTGCTCATCGCCCTGCTGCTGATTGGCGGCTCGGTGTGGGCCCTCACGCGCGGCGCCGCCGAGCCCGAGTCGATCGCGGTTCCCAACGTCGTCGGCCTGACGCAGGCCGAGGCAAAGACCCAGATTGAGCAGGCTGGCTTCACGTGGGAGCTCAACCCCGACAAGGTCGCCTCCGACACCGTCGCTGAGGGCTCCGTGGCCTCCACCGACCCCGCTGCGGGCACGCAGGCCGAGAAGGGCGCGACCGTCCGCGTCACCATCTCCTCCGGCCCCGATTCGGTGACTCTGCCGGACAACCTGGTCGGCATGAGCCCCGACGACGCCCGTAAGGCGATTGAGGCCCTGGGCCTGAAGTGGGAGCTCGACTCCAGCAAGGTCGCCTCCGACACCGTCCCCGAGGGTAAGGTCGCACAGACCAACCCCTCCCCCGGTTCCAAGGTGAAGGCCGGCCAGACGATCCGCGCCTACCTGTCCTCCGGTTCGGATCAGGTGGACGTGCCCGACCTGTCGGGCATGACCCAGGACCAGGCTCGCAGCACCCTCAAGGGCGTCGGCCTGGAGCTGGGCAACGTGACGAGCGTTGACTCCGAGAAGGAGAAGGACCGTATCGTCGAGCAGGATCCCGCGACCGGCACGAAGGTGAAGAAGGGCACCGCCATTGGCGTGTCCATCTCGAGCGGCAAGGCCGCGCAGGTGGAGATTCCCACCGTCGTCGGCATGGGCCGTGAAGACGCCGAGGCACAGCTCAAGGCCCTGGGCCTGACCGTCACCGTCGAAGAGGTCGCAGGCAACCAGCCCGCAGGCCAGGTCCTCTCCGTCGAGCCCGGTGAGGGTTCGAAGGTGGACAAGAATTCGACCGTGAAGCTGAAGGTGTCGAAGGGCGGCCAGAACGGAAACAACGGCGGCAACAACGGCAACAATAACGGGAACGGCCACTGAGTGAGCCCCGGGCCGCGTCGCGGTAGTACCGCTTCGTAGTTGTTCCCGTTGATCACTGAGGCCCGCGCCTGCGAGGAGAAATCCTGCGGCGCGGGCCTCACTGTATGTGCGGGGGCGCGGGGCATGTGCGGGGGCGCAGGGCATGTGCGGGGGCGCGCGGGCATGTGCGGGGGCGCGCGGGCAGCCTTGACAACGCACAGCTAGCAGGGACCGGTGCGCCCGCCTCTTCACGGTGGAAGCGTGTCCTCCACAACGCACGCCTGCCAGATAACCAGCTCTGTTGGCAGGTGCTGTGCTGCGAGGCTGTCTAGAAACCAGACCCTCGAGAAAACAGATCCCTGACGCGGATAGGTTATGACGATGTGGATAGGTTATCGGCATCCGGATAGGTTAATAAGCTATCCGCATGCTCATAACCTATCCGGATGCTCGCAACCTATCCGCGTGCGCGCACCCACAAGCACATCTGCGGCACCGTAGCTGACACGCCCACCTGCATTCACAACGCGCTGCACCATTTAGGGAGCATTGCACCAATTAGGGAGCATTGCACCAGCTCGGAAGGGGTGTCATACTCCCGAAGTGGTGTAACACCACAAAGGAACAAGAACTTTCGCGGCCACGCCATAAGAAACTCGCATCAAACGGGGTTTTTGCACGACACGAACCTCCGACACGCCGGCGACGCGCGCTCCCAGGACCTCATGTAGTGCAAACCCCCACTGCCCCCAGTTGATGCTGCTGCAACGCGCCAGCCAGATCACCACGCGGTGCACACTCGCACTGCAGGTCGCTACTGAAGCCGACGGAAGAGCGCGAATATCAGGAGACTGGGTTGCATCCCCTGGAAACTGGATAGGAAACGACAATCTGGATAGGTTATGGCGTTCTGGATAGGAAAATAACCTATCCAGAAGAGCAGTTCCTATCCAGAACAGAACGTCCTATCCAGAACACGCAGCCACGCTCAACGCAACCCCGCGGAACCTACAGCTTGAAACGCTCCGCAACGACGGGCTTCAGGGACACGGCCCGCTCACGCGCGTCGGCGTCGCCGCAGGCGGCCAGCCAGTTGGCGAACATGAGGTGCCCGGACTGGGTCATGACGGACTCGGGGTGGAACTGGACGCCCTCGAGGGGCAGGGAGCGGTGGCGCACGCCCATGATGATGCCGGACTCGGTGGTCGCGGAGACCTCGAGTTCGTCGGGCATGGTCGCGGGGTCGATCGTCAGCGAATGGTAGCGGGTGACGGTCAGCGGCGAAGGCACGCCCTCGAAGACGCCGCGCCCGTCATGCGTGATGACGGAGGTCTTGCCGTGCATGAGCTCGGGCGCATGCCCGACGGTCGCGCCGAAAAGCTCACCGAGGGCCTGGTGCCCCAGGCACACGCCCAGCATCGGGATGCCACGTTCGGCGCAGTCGGCGATGGTCTGCAGTGAGGCGCCGGCGCTCTTGGGGTCGCCGGGTCCAGGGGAGATGAGGACGCCGTCGTAGCCGGCCTCGAACCAGGCGGGATCCACAACGTCGTTGCGCACAACATCCACGGTCGCACCCAGGTGGCGCAGGTAGCCCACGATCGTGAAGACGAACGAGTCGTAGTTGTCGACGCAGAGGATTCGTGCCATCGCGGGTCCTTTCATGTACGAGGCCGTGGCCCCTTCTCCGGCATCCATCGTAGGGCGCTCCCCTAGTGGGCGCGCGGGCGCTGTCCGCTCTCCGGGCGCGCGGGCGCGTGCGGAGAAGCCCGGCCCACGGACGTGGATACGACACGAGGCCGGGTCTCCCCGGCCTCGTCCCATCCTCAAGCGAGCGGCTCAGGCTCAGCCGACGGAGGACTGTCCCAGTTCCAGGTAGGACTGGACCCAGGGGTAGACCCAGGTGAACAGGGCGGCGATGGCCGCGCCGATGAGGGCGAGGGATTCAATGACTTTGAACCAGGTGGGGCCGGGCAGGTGGCGGAAGATCCATGCGTACATGTGGGGTCCTTCAGTTCGTGGGTTCGTCGACGAGTTCGGCGGGGACGCCCGTGTCCTTGGGGGTCCAGGATTCGAACTTGAGGTGGACGATGTAGCGCTGCCAGTTGCCGTATTCGGGGTGGCAGGTGGTCATGGTCATCCAGCGTTCGGTGGGGGTTTCGGACCAGGAGACATCGTCGATGACGGGGGCGACGACGCGCATCTGCGTGGGGTCGGTCGCGTCGATGATCTCGGAGGAGACCATGGAGTAGACGAGGTAGTGGTCGTCGACTTCCACGACGACCTTGTCGCCCTGGGTGAGGCGGTCGATCCAGCGGAAGTTGTTGCCGTAGGTGCGGCGGTGGCCGGCGATGGAGAAGTTTCCGACACCGCCGGGCTGGGTCGTCATGTCGTAGTGGCCGGCCCATCCCTGGTCGAGGACGTAGGAGGTGGTGCCTTCGGCGAGGGGGATCTTCATCCAGTCCCAGGTGGGCACGTGCACGAGGCCGTAGACCTCGCCGTCGCCGACTTCGCGCGTGAACTCGGGCGGGTCGTCGGTGCGGACTTCGCCGAGGGTGCGCTTGGAGGGCTGGTGCTCTTCTTCGTACGAGGCGATGGTCTGGGAGACCTGTCCGGCGACCTCGTAGGTCGTCCAGTAGAGCTGCCAGACGGAGAAGAGGCCGACGATGATGGCGAAGGTGATGAGCAGTTCGCCGACGACACCGACGATGTTCCAGAAGATGTTGGAGCGCTTCTTCTTAGCCGGCGTGGTCGGGGCGACGTGTTCACCCATTCGGTTCCTCCACGGTTGCGTAGTTGACGGTCAGCGGGGTGGTGGCGGGCGCGAAGCTCAGGGAGTCTTTGGTCTGCATGTCCCACCCGAGGCCGTACTTTGTCACGTAGGCCTGGTAATTCACCATACGTGGGTTTGCGGTAACCGTCGCGCGCAGGGTGGCAGGATCGCCGATTGCTTGGATCACATAGGGCGGGGAGAAGCTGGTTCCGTCCACGAGGATGACGTTGCCGATGCAGCGGATGACGGTGCGCGAGGTGATGCGTACGCCCTGGACGGTCATGGCTTCGGCGCCTCCGCTCCACAGTGCGTTCATCGTGTCTTCGATGTCTTGCTGGTGGATGACGAGGTCGTTGGGTGTTGCGCCTTCGGGAATTTCTCCGGGGGGCGCATCACTGAGGGTGATTTGGACGCCGGGGCCGGTGACGGTTTGGGTGGAGCGAGCGGTGAAGACGTCCTCGTCGCCGGATTGGGGGGCGACGGAGGTGAAGCTCTGGATTTGCGTGTCGAGCGAGGAGACTTCGTTTTCGAGGGTTTTAACCTGTTCCTGGCGGTTGCGCACGAGGGTGGACAGGTCGGAAGTTGCCGCGGGGTTTTTGCGTTCGTTGAGGGCGGAGACGGAGAAGAGGAGGCCGGAGGCGACGGTCACGGCGAGCACGCCGGCGACGTGGCGGACGCTGCGTGCGTGCATCTTTCCCCCTTATGTGGCGCTGCGCTTTGGCACTTTCCACGTCCGAGACTACGCTAGTGTTGCGACTAATTCATCACCGCCGGGCGGTTTTCTTCCCGCGCGGGCCAGCAGAGAGGACCCGACGTGGCCGAATCCAAGAAGCGTAAGAAGAATGGGCACGAGGTTGAGGACGATACCGAGATCCAGAACTGGACTGACGGTATTCCGCTTAGCCCCGCCTGGTGGGCGCCCACGTTTGTGGCCCTGATGATTCTGGGTCTGCTGTGGGTTGTTGTCTACTACATTTCGTCGGGCACGTACCCGGTTCCGAAGCTGGGCGCGTGGAACATTGCGGTGGGTCTGGGCACGATGATGGTCGGCTTCCTGATGACGCTGCGTTGGCGTTGACGGGGGCGCGGTGGGCGTGAGCCTACCGTCTCCAGTGAGTGTGAGTGTGGGGCGTTCCGGCTGCGGCCGGGACGCCCCACTATTTCTATCGACGAGGCCGTGGCTGGCTATCGGGTCACGGCCTCGTCCTCGGGTCACGACCTGCTGAGCTGGACCCTCATGCCGGCGTCGTACATGCCGAGGAGGGAGCGTCCGGCCAGCCCGTCTTCGAGGCGCGCGGGGTGCGCGCTGGCGAAGGACATGACGGTCGTGGCGCCGGCCTGCAGGATCGCGGGCGAGGCCGGGGCGGAGGGGCCGAGGACGACGGTGTGTGCGTCGGAAGCGAGCGCGAGGAGGCGCGGCATCGTCTTGTTGACGAATGCGGATCCGGAGATGAAGACGTAGTCCATCTCGGGGAGCAGGTATTCGCAGGCGGAGTCGGGGTAGTCGCCCTCGAAGACGTTGCGTTCGAGGATGTTGAGTTCCGCAGTGTCGGGCATGGCGGCGGGCGCGAAGGGGAAGTGGCCGATGATGGCGACTCGCTTGCCGGCGACGAGGGGCGCGTAGGGGTGGAAGGTGTGCGCCCAGTTGTTTTCCTTGCAGGGTCGGAATCCGTGGGCGAGGGCGCGTACGGGGTGGGAGTGGTAGGCGTTGACGGCTGCCATGCCGATGCCGGCGTCTTCGAAGTTCCAGGACTTGGCGAGGGCTGCGACGTCGCGCAGGGGGCGGCCGACGAGGTCGGCGGGGTCCTCGGTGGCGCGCGGGCGGGACTGGACGTTCATGCCGAAAGCCATGCCGACGCCGTCTTCGCTGGAGGCGACGCGGCGCCATTTGCCGTCGGTGAAGATCTGGGTGACGGTGATGTCGGCGGGGATCTCGTCAATGAGCTGGTCGTACAGGTCCCAGGGGCTGGTCATGGTTTCTCCTGTGGGCGCATGAGGAAGGGTCCGGCACTATTTGCCGGACCCTTCCTATATTAGGTCATCCTTAGATGCCATGCGCCTGTCGACCGTGGACCGCTCACGCGCCGTAGACCTCGTACAGGACGCGGAACGCGAGGGCGTTGAGCACGAGCATGCCGGCGATCATGCCGAGCGCGACGACCGCTTCGCGCCGGTTCTGGTACACCTGCGTGACGCCCGGACGCGGGCGGGCCATGCGCACCAGGACCCACGTGGCACCCACACCGGCGATCGCCCCGCCGATGTGCCCCTGCCAGGAGATGCCGCTGACCATGAAGCCGTAGACGAGGTTGATGCCGAGCAGCGTGAGGATCGCGGTCGTGTCTGAGCCGCCCAGGCGCTGGAGGACGAACACGGCGCCGAACAGGCCGAAGACCGCACCCGATGCGCCCACGGTGCTCACGAAGATCTCCGAGGGTTGGATGAGGCACCAGGCGAGAATGAATGCCGAGCCGCCCAGAGCGCTCACCAGGTAAAGGGTGAGGAATCGCCACCGGCCCAGGACCGGTTCGATCGCGCGCCCCACCCAGTACAGGGAGAGCATGTTGAACAGGATGTGCATGATGCCGCCGTGCAGGAACGCGCCGGTGAGGACCGTCCATGGGTGCGACATCAGCTCAGCGGGCACGAGCGCCAGATCGAGCTTAGTGGTGGGTGCCAGCAGGGTCACGACGTACATGAAGATGCAGATCGCCATCATCGCGTAGGTGACGACCGGCGTGCCGGCCGCGGCCGCGCGTGAGGCGGAGCCCATCCACCGTTTCTTCGAGGACGTGCAGTCCACGCAGATCGAGCGAACCTCGGTGGGGATCGCGCAGTCCACGCACATGGGTCGGTTGCAGCGCTTGCAGTAGTCGACGCTGCGCACACCCGGGTGGCGCGGACAGTCAGGGGCGGCGCGCGGGTCAGAGCGCTGGCCGTAGCTCGGCATGCTCATAGCTTCCCTTTCGGCAGGCGGGTAAGGGACGAGGCCGGGGCGTACCATCCCGGTCACTGCAGTGAGCAGCGGGGGCGGCCCCGGCCTCGTCGATGATGAGGGGAGAGGGTCAGTCGACGATCTCGATGGAGTTGATGACCTGCTCCGTCACGGGGCGGTCCTGGGCGCCCGTGGGGGTGGTGGCGATGGCGTCGACGACGCGCTTGGACTCCTCGTCAGCGACCTTACCGAAGATGGTGTGGTTGCCGAGCAGCCACGGGGTGGGGGCCACGGTGATGAAGAACTGGGAGCCGTTGGTGCCCTTGCCCATGCGCTTGCCGGCGTTGGCCATGGCGAGCAGGTAGGGGTCGTTGAAGTTCAGCTCGGGGTGGATCTCGTCGTTGAACTGGTAGCCGGGGCCACCGGTGCCGGTGCCGAGGGGGTCGCCGCCCTGGATCATGAAGCCGGGGATGACGCGGTGGAAGATGGTGCCGTCGTAGAGGGGACGGGAGGTCTTCTGGCCGGTCGTGGGGTCGACCCATTCGCGCTCGCCCTTGGCCAGGGTCACGAAGTTGTTGACCGTGTTGGGGGCGTGGTTGGGGAACAGTTCGACGGTGATGTCGCCGGCGGAGGTGTGAAGAATAGCTTTCATGACTGTAATGGTCGCATCTTTTCCTGGGTGTTTCCTGTCCGTCACGCAGCTCACGCAAGCCGGTGGGCTGCAGATCACAGCCCGTTGTAGCACAATAGGAGTGAGTGGCGCGTCCGCGCCCCCGTTTATTGTGGACAGAATCGGAGACATCATGGTTACTTCGCCGACTTTCGATGCAGAAAAGCTGCGTGCATCCTCTCAGCAGCTTCGCGACGCTGCTGCCATTTACGCCGGCAAGGTTGCCGTGCGGGCTGCCGATCTGGCTGGCCAGGGCGTCGACTGGGCCGCGCCTCGCGCCCAGGCCGCGCTGAATTCCGCGATCGAGCACGCAACCCCCGCGATCGAGAACGCCGCCGCCCGTGCGCAGGCTGCCGCCGCGCAGGCCGGCCCGGCGATCGAGAACGCTCGCGAGCACCTCGTGGACGACTACCTGCCGCGCGCTTCCCTCGCCGTCAACCAGGCGGGTGCCGCACTGTCGGCTCGCGGTTCGCTGTCGGAGCGCGCTCGTCGCGCTTCCGAGGCTTCGGCTGTCGCCCTCACCACCCCCACGCGTAAGCGCCGCAAGTGCCGCGCGCTGCGCGCCTTCGGCCTGACGGCCCTGGTGGGTGCTGTCGCCGGCGCGGGCTACATCCTGTGGAAGCGTTCGCAGCCGATTGAGGATCCGTGGGCCGAGGAGTACTGGGCGGATCTGGACACGGATTCGTTCGTGCCGGACACCGAGGCTGAGAAGGCCACCTTCGAGGCGGGCGAGTGAATTTAACCTTCTGAGAGGTTTTTGCTTCGGGGGCCGCGGCGCGCTGCGCTGCGGCCCCCGCCCTTTCGCGCAGGTGCCTTCACGCTTCTCTTATTGAGAGGGTTACTTTCTTCCGGAACACAGCTCGCAGTTACCGAGCATTTTTGCGAGCCTTGCCGGTTGGTCATATGATGAGCATCATCTCATTAGTGTCTGCAGGCCGCGCCTGCGCTTGTTTCGCCTGGAGGTTTTCGTGAGCGACGTCAGCTTCGACTCAAATAAGCACGATCAGACGCGTCAGGACGCGACGAAGGGTGCTGAGTCTCTTAAGACTGCCGCGGATGGCATCGACACCTTCGCAGACGCACAGGTTGAATCCGTCTGGGGCGAGGAGGCCGGCGTCGACGCTGCGCGCCGCGCACTGCAGGAGTCATACTTCACGCTCCGTGACGGCTTCAATGGCGAGCAAGAGCACGTCCTCAACTTCGGCACGAAGGTCGACGAGACCGAGGAATCTTTCAGGCAAATGGAGGAGCAGAACGCGGACTACTTCTCGCAGGCAGCTGCTGCCATGTCTCAAGATCCAGCCGTCGCTGCGGCGGCCGCCGGATCGGGAGTGGGCGCCGGGGCAGGTTCGCCCGCATCGACGAACGCTTCGAATACATGGTCAACCAACTCACAGGGCGAGGATGAGCCCTCTGCCGTCTCCGAGCAGCCCGAAATCTGATTCCAGGAAGCGACATACCAATGGTTCACAGCCCCATGTACCACCGCCTCATGCGTTTCGTGGAAGACGCGAAGGCGAACGAATCCCTGTCCGACTACGACAGCAAGCACAAGGCGACGCTCGAGGCGATGAAGGAAGCCGAAGAGTACATCCAGCATTTCCGGGAATACCAGGGATTCCAGGGCCAAACCGGCGACGCCATCGACAAGTGGCTCGAGGACGCAGAACGACGCGTCAGGCTCTGGAGGGCTTCGTACCTCGCCACGTCGCAGGTCGAGGTCGAGATGCGTCGCGTCATGCAGCACGCGCGCGAGGAGGCGGAGATGCTCTCTCCCGTCCTCGTTGACGCAAGGCTGGATAAGCTGCGCGACGTGGCCGAGGTGACGATCCCGGTCATGGAGCAGTACGGCCTCGTCGGCATGGCCTATAACGCGGTCGCATCGACCGGCGCAGCCGTTTACGACGCGGTCGCGGCCCAGGCCAACAACCAGCGAGAAGCCAGCTCGACGGACATCCTCCAACGACTCAACGACTCGATGCAGGGGCTCGCAAACCACGCGGCCCGCATCAAGGAGATGCAGGAAGAGCTACTGAAACAGAAGGGCAAATGGAACCCAGGAGATCTTCCTCGTCCCTCCGATCCATCCGTCGTCGATCAGCTCGAACAGGGCCGCAAGGGAGTCTCGCCTCACGATCCTGGCGTGTATCCAGGCAACAGGGACACCGACTACGGTCGTTCGGACCTGCGCGATCCGAACTCCGGTGCCTACCCGAACGGCTTTAACGATCCGAACGCACAGGAAACGGACGCCGAGAAGCTACGCAGGCTCCAGTCCCAGCGCATCCCCGACAAGTTCAACAAGGACGGCGAGCTGGGCAGCCGCAGCAACCCCATCACCGACCCCGAGGACCTGAAGGACATCGACCTGCTGCACAGCCGCATCGGTGGCGAGCGCTACGCTAACGGCCTCACTCGCGGCGGCTACACCCCCGCTCCCCCGAACGATCGCCACCATCCCCTGTGGAACATTAACGGAGGGCCCTCCACTCGCTTCGATACCTCCGGCCGTACGAGCCTCGCGGGCGCAGGAGCCCTGGGTGCCGGCGTTCTTGGCGCGGGCGCCCTCGGCGCCGCAGCCCTAGGAGCGCGCGGTGGGTCGGGCCTGGGTGCCGGTTCGCTGGGCGCGTTGGGTCGCAGCGGCGCAGGCGGTCTGGGAGCCTCCGGTCGTGGTGGCCTGGGCGCAGGCGGCCTCGGCGGGCTGCGCGGGGGCTCGGCCTCCGTTGGCGGCCTTGGCTCCGGCGGTCTACCCGGTAGCGCGAGCGCGTCGGGCGGGACGACCGGCCTGACGGGCACGAACGGCGCCGGAGCGGCTGGAGCCGCTGGAAAGACGGGCGCCGGCAGTACCTCTGGCGGTTCGGGCGCGGCCGGACGGCCCGGCATGGGCGGCTTCATGGGTGCCGGCGCGGGTGCCGGTGGCGGCAAGGACGACAAGAAGGGCAAGCGGCGCAAGTACACGGCCTTCAAGTTCGAGGACGACGAGGACGACGCGCTGCCCCCCGGCTACGTCAACCCGATGTCGCAGACCTACGGCTCGGATAAGGATCTGAAGCCCGCCTCCCAGAAGGACGACGGATGGGATCCCCGCCAATGGTGACCACGAACCACACATCCGGCCGCCGCCGGCGGCTGCGGCTCGCGGGTACGTGCGCGATGACTCTGGCGCTGGCGGCCGGGGCCATCGCCCTGCCCGCCGCTCCCGCGCACGCCGCCGACCCGATCACGGCGGCCGACCAGTCCTACTTCGCCTACTACCACCTCGATCAGGCGCGGGCCAAGGGCTACACGGGTAAGGGCGTGACCATCGCACTTCTCGACGGCGAGGTGGACACCAGCGTCCCCGAGCTGGCCGGTGCCACCGTCATCGACAAAACACCGTGCACCGTCACTTCCAGCGCCTACTCGAAGAGCCACGGCACGGCCATGGCCTCGCTCCTGGTCTCCAAAGAGTACGGCGTCGCACCCGACGCAACCCTGCTGTCCTACCGAACGAAATACGTCCAAGATGGAGACACGGCGGAATCAGATTGCCAAGGCCACCACGGCAACAGTCTCTACGAGCCCGAGTGGCTGATCAATCAGGCCATCACCGACGGCGCACAAATCATCAGCATCTCTGCATCAAATGGACTTACCAACGACGCGATGAAGTGGGCGATCGCCCGCGCCAACGCCCTCGGCGTTATCGTCGTCGGTCCCGCCGGAAACGACAACGAGGAAGAAACTATTGACACCTACGGGAAGTGGTCCGGGGTGGTGAGCGTCAGCGCCATCGACACCTCCGGCAAGCGCGCCGAATACTCCTCGTGGGGCAAAGGCGTGACCGTGGCGGCCGTGGGAGGCCCCATGGTCGCTCACAACTACGAGACCAACACCAACATCAGC
>JAHACW010000087.1 GCA_018375675.1 Actinomyces sp.
CGGTAGCCATCGCGCCACTTCCCGGCGTCAGGTAGTACCAGGTCGGACCATCGAGGATCCATCCCGTCACCATCTGTCCGGTCGCCGGGTTCAGGTAGTACCAGGACGAACCATCCTTCACCCAGCCACTGGCCTGAGCGCCCAAAGCGTCGTGGTAGAACCACGAGCCAGCCTCGCTCACCCAGCCGGTACGCATATAGCCATCCGCACCAAAGCGGTAGATCGAGTTACCGATCTGCACCGTCTGGCCAGCCGGATAGGTCCCGTCGACGTAGCGGTACCACCAGCCGACAGAGTCGCTGATCCACTGGCCACCCTGCGGGGTGGGAGCCGGATCGGGCTCAGGTGCCGGAGTGGGGTCCGGGGTGGGCTCGGGCGCCGGCGTCGGATCACCCTGGAGGCGCACCTCCTGCTTGGCGGGGTTCACGCCCCAGTCCCAGGCGAAGAGGTACGGGGCCACCGGAGCCTCGTCCGTGCGTCCCTGCTGGGCCCACGCGGACTTCAGCTCCGAGACGGGCACGTCGAAGTGGTAGCGGTGCATGCCATCGGCCAGGATCTCGCCGTCGTCCTCGACGAGCTTGCGGTAGTACCACGTGCCGTCGGCGTCCTCATGGAAGTCGATGCCGGCCACGGGGGAAGCGTCGGTGACGTCGAAGGACACCGTGCGGGCGTCGCCCTCGCCGTTCACCGTGAGGTTGGAGATGACGGGGGCCTGCGTGTCCAGCGTGAACTCGTAGGTCATCTGGTGGGTCTGCGAGGACGGACCGTCCGTCGCAGCCTCGATGGTCAGCGTGTAGCGGCCGTCGGGCAGCGCGTTCCCGGACTGGTCGTAGCCGTCGAAGAAGGGTTCCTCACCGGCGTACTCGCCCGGCTTCGTCCAGCCGGTCTCGAGGTCGTAGAGGGACTTGCGCACACGGTTGATCGTGTAGGAACGCACGGACTGCCCCGCGGAGTTGCGGTAGGTCACCGTCATCGACGGAACCGAGCGCAGCATGCCGGTCAGCGGCACAATCTTGTCGGGGGCACCCGCCCACTTGGCGCGCGACGTGATCAGGCGCTGCGTGTTGATCGTGGTGACCAGGTTCGAGTCCTGCTTGTCCGACAGCGGATTCAGCGCTCCCAGCGGGATGGACGAGTGGGCGTTGACCAGAGCCGAGCGGTAGACGTGCACGGGCGTCGTCTCGTTGTCCGACCACTTGCCGTCGAAGACATCCGGGGCTCCCCACGAGCCGTAGAAGCCCAGGTAGGGCACGGTCAGGCTCGGGGTTCCGTCCTCGCTCGTGAAGGTCACGGCGCCGTCGATGAAGGTGCCCTTCGGGGTGTTCTCGGCAGCAAAGGTCGCGAACTCGGACTCGGGGGTCACGGCAACGGTGACGGTGGTGGTCGACTTCGCGGAGACGGTGATCTGCTGAGCGTCCCCGGCCTCGGCGACGCCGTCACCGGAGAAGGTCAGGGAGATGCCCGCGCCCGCCCAGTTCTGCGAGTGCTCGGCGAAGAGGCCTTCCTCGACCATCTCGGAGAGCGCCTGGCCGCCGAGGGTGTAGGTGTGGGCAGCGTCGGAGAGATTGGTCAGCTGCACCTGGAAGGTCCACCCCTTCGTTCCATCGCCGAGGTCGGCCTTGGGTCGGGAGGGATCGGCGGCGCCGACGACGGTCGGGTAGACGGTCGCGGTGGTCGCTGCGAGCGCGTCAACGGCGCCCGCGCCCACCCTGCGCGGCGAGTAGTAGGTGCCGTCACCCAGCTCGACGTCGATGAGCGGGTGGGCGGTGCCCATGAGGAGGTTGGTGACGACGGCGTTCTTCTGCTCGGCGCTCATGCCGGAGAAGGCGGGATCGCTCACGAGGCGCTGGCGCACGAGGGCGCTGATGCCCGCGACCTGCGGGGAGGCCATCGAGGTGCCCGACAGGCGCTGGTACTCGTTGCCGAGGTAGGCCGACATGATGTCGCCGCCGGGGGCCGCGATCTCAGGCTTGAGGGTCAGGTCGGGGGCCACGCCCCACGCCGAGAACTCCGAGGCCGTCGGGTTGTTCGAGGCCAGAACGATGCCGGAGTGCGTGACGGTCACGGTGACGTCGGCTCCGTTGGCGGCGGCCAGGGCCTCGCGGATCGCCGCGCCGTCCCGCTTGGTGATGGTCACCGTCGGCATCGACGTGGTTGAGCCGAGGATCGCCTGGTAGGGCATGTCGGCCTCGTCCGCGTCAGCAACCATGAGCGCCGCAGGAGCGGGCGAGAGGGCGGCCAGGTTGCGCGCCTTGAGTTCCTCGGTCATGGCCGAGCCGTCCCGGGAGTCCGTACCGCCCTTGTCCTCGAGGACGATCACGCCGGAGAGGTCGGTGCCCGCGTACTGCTCGAGCTGGTCGGTACCGCCAGCGCCGGCGTCGACGATGCGGTAGGTCTTCTCAGCGATGTCGCGCAGACCGCGCACGGCCTCGCCCTGGCCGTCGAGGGCGGTGCGGTAGGCAATCTTACGATCGCCCAGGCTCACGTAGGACAGGGCCTCCTGGTTGTCGACGGAGGCGACGGCCAGGGTGGACTTGTAGGAGGCGGGTTCGCCGAGCGTGCCCGTGTCGGGGTCGGTCGCGAACGGCTTGTTCTGGCCGGAGTTGTTGCCGTAGGCGTTGGAGAAGGCGTTGCCACCCGCCGCGTTGACGGTAATGCCAGCGGCGGCGAGCTTCTCGTACACACCGGCGAAGACGCTGCCCGCGTCGCTGCTCATGCCGGAGTCGTCGCCCAGGGACAGGTTGATGACGTCGGGCTTGATGACGAGCGCGTCATCGAGGGCCGCCAGCAGGGCGCTGTCGGGCATCGAGCCGTCCTCGTCCGAGGCGACCTTCGCGACGACGATCTGCGCGTGGGGCGCGGTGCCCTGGAGGACATCCGCGTTGGCGGCCGCGATCGCGGTGACGTGCGTGCCGTGGGACAGGTCCTTCTCGGAATGGGGCACAACGTCGGCGTCGTTATCCGCATAGTCGTATGCGAAGGGGATCTTGCTGTTGACGTACGTGCCGGCTCCGCCGTGCGGGAGCTTGCCCGCGAAGGCCTGCACGTCGGCCTGGCTCATGCGCACGTTGACGCCGTCCATCGAGCCGGCGAAGGCATCGTGGTCGGTCTGCAGGCCGGAGTCAATGACTTCGATGACCTGACGATCACCCTTGAGGGCAACCTCGTTCACACGCGTCATCGCCAGGGACGAGGCGTTCTTAAGGACGGGCGCACCGCTTCCCTGCGCAGCAGTCTCCATCGGCTTGTGGACGCCCTCGATGAACGCGGTCTTGACGCCCTCGACCTTCTGGATCACGGAGAGAGCGGAGCCGGGCGCCTCGATGGCGAAGCCGACGAGCGCGTTGGTGTACTCACGCACAGTCGTGACCTGTGCGCCGGGGACGACTCCCTCGACCGCGGAGGCGATGCGGGCCTTCACATCGTCGCGCGTGGCCTGCGTGGAGCTACCGACTGTCCCATCCTCCAGCTGGACGATGATCGTCGTCGGGGTGTCGGTCGCCTCCTGCGCAGAGGAGGCGTCGGGCAGGGTCACTCCCCCGGCCTCAGCCTGGCGGGTGGACAGCAGTGCGTCCTCGACTCGCGTACCCGACTGCGCGTCCGTTGACGAGGCGTGGGTGGGGTTGGCGGGGAGGACACCGCCCGGCTGCGGGCTCGCTGCAAGCGCCGGGACGCTCACGCCGGTCAGGGCGAGGGCTGCGGCGAGCGCGAGTGCCGGGGTGGAGTGATGGGACATCAATGGCTCACTTACGTATCGACGAGTGATTATCAAAAGCGCGTCCGGCTGACGCGCCGTCCTATTATGCGTAAGTTCTTCCAGTTGTGCAGTATGCATGTCCGATAGATGGCTCAGTGTCCACACACTGACATTTTGTGCAGGCTCGCGCATAAGCCGAGGGGCCGACCTAGCGGTCGACCCCTCGGCTTATCCCATCAACACAGTGCAAGTTTTCCCAGAAAGCTCCTCAAAAAAGTCTCGTCGGCATGTCCCGGACCCTCATGGTCCGTGCCGTATTCCCTTGTGATGACATTCAGTGTAAGGATCGAACCTTGCGACAACAGCAAGACAACCTGAAAAAACCCTGGGAATTTTGGCGATTAACCGCTTTGACAGGCGCCAGGCCCGCACACCCAACGCGAATCGGGGTGCGGGCCTGGACGGTCAGTCTCAGGGAGGCCTAGCTGATTAGCTGCCCCGTCTCAGAGAAGGTGTACCACGTCCAGAAGATGCGCAGTCGG
>JAHACW010000017.1 GCA_018375675.1 Actinomyces sp.
GACAGAGCAAACCCGTTACGCAGGCCGCCCAGAATCGCGGGAGCGGCAAGAGGTAGCTCCATATGTGCGGCCATCGTCCAGCCCGTCGCGCCATCAAGTGCGGCTGCTTCGAGCAGCTCGCTATCGATATGACGTAAGCCGACGACGGTGGACACGAGGATCGGGAAGAACACCATCAGCGCGCACAGCACGATGACCGGCGTGATGCCATACCCGACCCACAGCACGAGAATGGGGGCAATTGCGATGGCGGGCAACGCTTGGGTTGCTCCAAGGAAGGGTTCCACCGCGGCGGCCAACAGCCGCCACCGGTAGATCGCATACGCGAGTGGCAGCGCAACGACCGTTCCGAGCGCGCACCCTGCGATAGCCTCGCCTCCCGTCACCGCAATCTGGCGCCAGGTGGCAGGGCGCTGGAGCAGCGCCAAGCCTTTTCGGGCAACAGCAAACGGATCGGGCAGACGCCAGGCTTCGATGCCGGTCAGCGTCGTCGTCAGCCACCATCCCGCCACCATAAAGGCAAGGAAGATGATCGGTGCCGCGACGGTGAGGGCACCGCGGGGCTTGTTCCGAATTGCCACGACTTACTTTCCGACACCGGGGGTACGCGCAGCACAGCAGACGCACGGATGCGCCTCATGCACTCCTCCCATCCGGACTTTAACCGTCGGTGCCGGAATTTCACCGGCTCAACCGCCCTCGTTCTGTGAAGGCGGGTCGCGGACTATCACCGCCGGTTCGGACTTTCACCGACCCCGGAGTACTCGTGTGCCATTGTGCCACCGACCGGCGCGCTGCGCGAGGTGTATCCGCTATGAAAGAACAAGGCGGCCGGACGGGATCCCCTCCCGGTCCGGCCGCCGAAATAAGTGTGCGATCAGTGTGAATGTGCGTTGGCGAGTTCGCGCAGCGCCTCAACCTCACGATGAGCGTCTTCCGCACGGAAGACTGCGGAACCCGCGACGAAGTTGTCGGCGCCGGCCTCGGCCGCGCGCTCGATGGTCGCGCGGGAAATGCCGCCATCGACCTGGATCGACACCTGCAGCCCCGCGGCGTTGATCGCGGCGCGCGTGCGCTCGATCTTCGGAATCATCTGCTCGATGAAGGACTGGCCGCCGAAACCGGGCTCAACCGTCATGATGAGAATCATGTCGAATTCGTTGAGGATGTCCACGAACGGCGCGATGTCGGTCGCGGGTTTCAAAGCCAGGCCTGCGCGTGCACCGATGCGGTGCAGTTCGCGCGCCAGGCGCAGCGGTGCTGCTGCGGCCTCTGCGTGGAAGGTGACGGACTCACAACCGACCTCCGCATACTGCGGCGCCCAGCGATCAGGGTCCTCGATCATGAGGTGCGCGTCGACCGGGAGAATGCCGGACTTGACGACAGCCTCCGCGACGGGCAGGCCCCACGAGAGATTGGGGACAAAATGGTTGTCCATGACGTCGACATGAGCGATGTCCGCTCCTGCGATCTTGGTGAGCTCACCGCGCAGGTCAGCGATATCGCAGTTGAGAATCGACGGGCTAATTGTGGCGTTCATAACGCATATGCTAGCGCTTGCGCAGGCAGGCTACAAACATAAGGTCGGTGCCGAAACGGTGGTCCCAGAGCTGGAGCGTTCGACCGTCGAAGCCTTTGATGACGCCGGCAGATGCCGGCACGTCCAGCGCTTCGGGTGCACATTCGTTTGCGAGCGCCACGGTGTCAAGCAGTTCAACCTCGCCAGCCTCGAGCAGACGCTCAACCTGTTCACGCGTTTCGGCCGCGTGCGGCGAACACGTGATGTACGTGAGAACGCCTCCGGGGCGTGTCAGTGCGACTGCTCGGTCGAGTAGTTCGCGCTGGAGGACCGTCAGTTCCTCCACGTCTTCGGGCGCGCGGTTCCAGCGGGACTCGGGGCGGCGGCGCATCGACCCCATGCCCGAGCAGGGTGCGTCGACGACGACACGGTCGAAAGATCCGAGCGGCCAGCTGCTGCGTCCCCCTCCGAACGTCCGACCGTCGCCGCTCACGACCTCGATGGAGTCGAACTGGCGCGTCGTGCGCTCGACGAGGCGGGCGCGGTGCGGGTGTACCTCGTTGGCGGTCACGCGCGCTCCCACGCCAGCGGCAAGGCCGGCCAGGAGCGCGGCCTTGCCTCCGGGACCCGCACACAGGTCGAGCCAGCGCTCGTCGGTGCCGCCCTCGAGCGGTGCCGATGCGGCAATGAGTGCGGCGAGCTGTGAGCCTTCGTCCTGCGCTCCGGCGCGTCCGTCGCGAATCGAGGGCAGGCGCGCGGGGTCCCCGGATTCGAGGAGCACGGCATACGGGGAGACCACACCCAGGGCAACGCGCGTGTCGAGGATATCCTCAGCCTCGTCGGCGAGTTCGTCGACGCTCATCAACGATGGGCGGGCCACCAGAGTAACCGTGGGGACCTCGTTATCTGCCTCAAGAACGTCGAGAAGCTCATCCTCAGGGTAACCGTGGGCCTTGAGGGCCTCACGGAACGCAGCGACCATCCACGCCGGGTGCGAGTAGCGCACACCGAGAGCCTCGTCCTCGTCAGCGATCGCATCCATGGCTGCCTCACGCTCCGAAGGATCCTCGCGGGTGATCGAGCGCAACACGGCATTGACGAAACGCACGGGGCCATCCGTCAGGTGCTCTCGGGCGACATCGACGGTGGCGGAAACAGCCGCGTGGTCGGGCACTCGCATGTCGAGGAGCTGGTGGGCGCCCATACGCAGGATGACAAGCGCGCGCGGATCGAGGTCAGCCAGTGGCCGATCGATGTGGCGCGAGATGACCCAATCAAGGCGGCCAATCGCGCGCAGTGTGCCGTGGACGAGCTCGGAGGTGAAGGCAGCATCCCGATCAGAGAAGTGACCGTCGCGCCTGGCCTGGCGCAAAGCCTTCGGCAAAATGATGTTCGCAAACGCGCCCTGCGTCGCGACCTCGTGAAGAACGTCGTAGGCGATACGACGAGGCTCATCGGCCTTGCGCAGCTTGCGGTAACCGTCCGCGTAACGCTTCTCGCTCATCGCTCACCCTCCAGCTCTCCACCAAGGCGACAGTCATCGGATGGGCGTGCTCCCCTCGCCCAGGCGGCCGCGTCCATCCACGATTTACCTGCCGGGGCGACATTGCCGAGCACGAGCGCTCCACTCGCGCATCCGACGGTCACCTGCTTCTTCGTCACCTCAAGCTGTCCAGGTTCGAGATCGTCACGCTCCACGGGTGTTGCCTTGTCGAGCTTCATGCGGGCCCCGCCCGGCAGCACCGTGTAGGCGCCAGGATTGGGCGTCACGGAACGAATGATGCGATCCTCATGCCCAGCGTCATGCGTGAACGACACGTAGCCGTCGATATGCTCCAGGCGGCGCGCATGCGTCACGCCGTCCGACGACTGCGGTGTCGCGGTTGCCCTGCCGGCGGCAAGCGCGTCGACGACTCCGAGCACCTGATCCGCCCCGGCCTCGGCCATGGACGAAAGCAGCTCGCCAGCGCTGTCGTGACCGATCGGAACCTCGATGCGCGAGTAGACGTCGCCCGTATCCAGGCCCTCCTCGAGGTTGAACACGCAGGACGCGGTCGTCGCGTCGCCTTCGCGAATCGCCCACTGGACCGGAGCAGCTCCACGCCACCTCGGCAGATCCGAAAAATGCAGGTTCACCCAGCCGTGCGTGGGCATGACCAGTACGTTCGGGGGGACGAGGCCGCCGTAGGCCACAACCACGCCGAGGTCAGCATGGGCGTCCTCGATACGCTGCGCGATCTCGGGGGTCTTCAGCGTCGTCGTCTCCAACAGTTCGACGCCGGATTCGGTGGCTACTTCCGCCACCGGTGACGGGTACATGGTCTTCCCGCGGCCGCGCCGAGCCGGCGGGCGTGTGATAACGAGGGCGACCTCGTGGGAGGACGATAGCAGGGCTCGCAGCGTGGGAACTGCGGCCTCGGGGGTACCAGCAAAAATAATGCGCACGGCCGCCAGTTTACGGCACCGCGCTGGCGCTGACTCAGAAGAGCTCGGGTGGGTTCACGCTCATTTTCACGAGCGGAACCTTGCGGGCGCTCCGCGAGCGACGAATATCGCTGAGAACCGCGAGCATCGACGCCGCACCAGCCAACGGGGTACGAACAAGCGTGCGTACCTCGTTTTCCTCGCCCTCGCGCGTCGCCGGTCGTACGACGGTGCCGACCAGCTCTGCTCCTCCCTCGCGAATGACCTGTTCGGCGACCTGGCGAACCTGGGCCGCGGGGCCGTCGAGGGCGACCATCGTTGTGGCCGGGAAAAAGCCCAGGGCCTCGCGCTCATCGAGAAGACGATCGGCGTAGTCAGTGGGAGCCCAGCGCACGAGCGCCTGCCCCAAAGCATCGGGAATCGTCCCGACGACGAGGCCGGGGTGGCCTGGACGGACGAGGGACAGTGCGTTGAGCCACCGCCGAGCAGCCTCCTCTGGGGCCCACAGTTCGGCTCGCCCGGCCAATGCGTGTGCGTCGAGGATGATGGCGGCGGCGTAACCACCGTCCACGTCTGGCTCAGCTCCCGGCGTCGCAACAACGACCGTAGGGCGTGAGGGCAGTTGGCGGTTGATTCTGTGGGCAGCCGAAGACTCGAGGACCGATGCGTCCGGGAGGTTGCGTGCGATCTCCTCGGCGGTGCGAGTCGATCCCACGCGAGCTGCACGTAGCTCTGTGCCGGAGCAGTGTGGGCACCGCCATGACTGCGAGGTGCGGGCACACCACGAGCAGGTCACCTCTCCCCCGCTGCCAACAGCGAGAGGACCGGAGCAATGGCGGCAGCGAGCGCGTTCGCCGCAGCGTCGGCAGACGACCGTGGGCCAATATCCCGAGGCTGCAACCTGGATGAGCACGGGGCCTTCTCGAAGTCCCTGGCGGATCATACGCAACGCGGCCTGAGGAATGCGCATGTGGCCGCTGGCACCCTCGCGTTCTGCTTCCGTCGCGCCATGGAGATGCACACGAGGAGTTGCGTCGCGCAGCGCGCCGGGGGCGGGGTCGAGACTCACAGCCCATCCGGAACGAACGAGAGCCTGTGCCTTCACCGAGCGCGCGAACGAGGCGACGAGGAGGCCCGCGCCCTCCACCGCGCACCGCTGCACGGCGACATCGAGCACGTCGCAGCGCGGGAACCGGCGCTCACGCAGCCGATCGTCGCCATCGTCGCAGATGACGATGAGGCCCAGCTGCGCACACGGAACCCACGCCGCCGAACGGGTGCCGACCACAATCGGCAGACGCCCGAGTGTCGCGGCTGCGTGGATGCGGTAGCGCTCCTCGGGACTCACGTCACCGCCCGTGAGGGCGACGGGGACACCGAGGTCCTCCTCGAGCGCACGTGCGTACCGCGCGGCGTCCTCTCCGGTGGCCGTCACGATGATGACGCTGCGCCCCGACGAAACGGTAGCGGCGACGGCATCCGACAGACACGCGCGCAAATGGGGACGCAACGCGGTCACGACTGCGCGCGGAGACCCTCCGACTGCAAGACGGTGAAGTAACGCTCCCCCAGCGGAATATGCCGCCCACCCCTCAGAAACAGTCGGAGCCTCAGTGGACGGCCACGCCGACGTGTGTGCCTCTACGACAGTCTTCTCGCCGCGCGCATGTCGTGGTGGGATAGCGAGCGACAGAACCTGCGACGTCGTCGCAAGGAAGCGGGTTGCGATGCGACGCGCGGCCTCATACAGTGCGGGCGTCAGCACCGGCATCGCAGACGATACCGATTCGATCTGCGCGGCATCGTCAAGCGCATCGCGATGTGTACGCTCAACGATCCAACCGTCAACGCGCGTGCCGGAAAACCGCACACGAACCGCGCGGCCGACCTCGGCCTCGTCGATGAACTTGTCCGGAATGACGTAGTCGAGCGGCCGATCCATGTGCGGCAGATCGACGTCAACGAGCACGCGGGCGATCTGCGCGGCCCGAGACCGCGGAGGATCGAAACCGTCAAGCATGCCCTGTTGGGAAGTCATGATCCTAGTGAATCACGGCGCGCATACATTTGCGTCCCACTCTCAGCCGAGAAGCTTCAGCCCGTACTTCGCGACCACCATGGCAAGGACACCAAAGACGATCAGACCCCACAGGGCCCAGTCGAGCCCCTGGGCGACGATACGACGCAGGCCCTCGGGCGCCGGGATCACTCCATCGCGAATATTGATGCGAGTGATTCCACCAAAGACGAGGGTTGTCGTCAGGGTGATCAACAGGCACCACGGGCACAGCACCTGGATGATGAAATACGACTGCCCGAACAGCCAGAACGCAAAGAACAGCGCGATCGTGTACAGCAGGTTCGTGCCCAGCATGTACCAGCGCGGAAACTTCACGCCCGCGAAAATACCGACGGAGATAGCGAGAACCACGGCCTCGAAAAAGATGCCGAGGAAAGCATTAGGAAAGCCGAGGATCCGCGCCTGCCACGTCTGCGCGACCGCCGAACACGACAGCACGGACGAAATATCGCAGCCGAAGCGCGCCGAAGAATCAGCTGCCAGCTGCCACGCCTCGATCGAGAGGACAAACGATGTGACGAGGCCGATGAAGCCGGAAACAATCATCTCCAGGCTCGTGCGCCGACGCCACGCGCGGCGAGCAGCCTCGGTCTCGTACGAAGGCAGGTAGTCCTCGTCCTCCAGTGCTTCGCTCATGCCAGTGCGGCCTTGAGCGCATCGACGCGGTTGGTCGCTTCCCACGGGAACTGCTCGCGACCGAAGTGGCCGTAGGCGGCGGTCTCGCGGTAGATCGGACGCAGCAGATCGAGGTCCTCGATCATGCCGAGGGGGCGCAGGTCAAAGACCTCGCGGATGGCGTCCGCGATGCGTCCCTCGGGCGCCGAAGCAGTCCCGAAGGTATCGATGTACAGGCCGATCGGATGAGCACGTCCAATCGCGTAGGCAAGCTGAATCTCACACCGCTGGGCGATGCCGGCCGCCACGACGTTCTTGGCCACCCAACGGGCGGCGTAGGTCGCGGAACGATCGACCTTCGACGGGTCCTTGCCGGAGAAAGCGCCGCCACCGTGACGAGCCATACCACCGTATGTGTCAACGATAATCTTACGGCCGGTGAGACCGGCGTCAGCAGCGGGACCACCCAAAACGAAGCGACCCGACGGGTTGATAAGAGTGTTCATGGACCCGGTCGCCAGAGCAAGACCGGACTCCTCGACGATGGGGTTGATGACATAGTCGCGCACCGCGTCAGCAATTGCGGACTGCGACAGCGCCTCGTCGTGCTGGGTGGACACGACGATCGTGTCGATACCCACCGGTCGGCCGTCCTCGTACGCGAGGGTCACCTGAGTCTTACCGTCGGGACGCAGCCCCTCAACGATGCCCTGCTTGCGAACGTCAGTCAGGCGCTTGGCGAGGCGGTGTGCCAGCCAAATGGGGGCGGGCATCAGGTCTGGCGTGTCGGACGAGGCGTAGCCGAACATGATGCCCTGGTCGCCGGCGCCGAGACGGTCGCGCGGGTCGCCGCCCTCGGTGCCGCGCACTTCAAGGGCTTCATCAACGCCGCCGGCAATGTCGGGGCTCTGGCCGTCCAGTGACACAGAAACGCCGCAGGAGGCGCCGTCGAAGCCAACGCGCGACGAGTCGTAGCCGATAGACAGGATCTCGCGACGCACGATCTCCGGGATCTCGACGTATGCCTCGGTCGTCACCTCACCGGCGATATGGATGAGACCGGTGGCCGCCCTCGTCTCGACAGCCACGCGCGAGCGGGGGTCGGCGGCAAGCAACGCGTCGAGGATTGCATCGGAGATACGGTCACAGACCTTGTCGGGGTGACCTTCGGTAACGGACTCAGAAGAGAAAAGCTGTTGACTCACCGCTTTAGATTATCAAGGAATGAAGCCATATGGCCGACAAGACCAGCGGCCACCTCATCCTTTGAGCCGACGTAACGGCCAGCGACGGTCCCGCATGCATCAAGGAGCCGAATGTCGTTGGGCACGTCACCGAAGCCGACGCTCTCTCCCACCCGGTTCAGGCAGATGAAATCTGCACCTTTTCGGGCTGCCTTGTCAGCGCCGTAGGCGAGAATCTCATCGTCGGTGCCGGTTTCCGCGGCGAAACCGACGACGAGGGGCGGGCGCGCCTCGCTGTGCCCGATCTCAGCGAGGATATCGGGGTTACGAACCAGACGAATCGTCGGAGCGTCCTCAGTCGATGGATCTTTTTTCATCTTCGAATCCGATGGGAACGCGGGCCGGAAGTCCGCGACAGCTGCCGTCATCACGAGAGCATCGGCGTCGACCACCTGATCGATTGTTGCCTCGCGCATCTGCTGGGCGCTGCCCACCCGAGTGACCTGCACGCCCGTCGGCAGCGCCTCGAGGAGAGCCGACTCGATGTTGGCGGCAATCACCCGTACTGAAGCGCCGGCTCTTGCCGCCGCCGATGCGATCGCCAGTCCCTGACGGCCGGACGACTGATTACCCAAATAACGGACCGGATCGATGGGTTCACGCGTTCCGCCAGCGGTGACAACAACCGTGCGGCCAGCAAGAGTCTTCGATGCCTGATCGCGAGCGGCGAGAACATCGAGAGCCACCCGAGCGATGTCCCCAGGTTCGGGAAGGCGGCCGACGCCGCTGTCGCCGGAACCGAGCGCACCAGACGCAGGATCGATGACGTGGAAGCCGCGCTCGCGAAGCGTTCGAACGTTCGCCTGCGTCGCGGGCGCCAGCCACATGTTGGAGTGCATCGCGGGGGCGATGACAACGGGCGCGTCCGACGCGAGAACCGTCAGCGACACCATGTCGTCGGCGAAGCCGCCGGCGAGGCGCGCCAAAGAATTCGCTGTTGCGGGCACGACGATGATCAGGTCTGCGACGCGAGCAAGCTCCACGTGCTCGGCGCGCCCCTCCCCCGCAATGTCGACTGCAACCGGGCGAGATGTAATGCCCTCCCAAGTGGAACGCCCAACGAAATCCAGCGATGCGCGCGTCGCAGCGACATACACGTCGTGGCCCGCGCGTTGACACTCGCGGACCACGATGGGTGCTTTAAAGGCTGCGACGCCGCCGGTCACTCCGACGACGATCGTTGCCATGTCAGGCCTCGGGGTTAGCTTCGAGAGACAGGAGGCCTTCGTTGATCTCGCGCAGGGAAACCGCCAGCGGCTTCTCATCCGGCTGCACATCGACGACCGGACCCACGAACTGGATCATGTTCTGCTGAAGCTGCAGGTTGTAGGAGTTAATCTGGCGCGCGCGCTTCGCAGCGAAGATAACCAGCGCGTACTTGGAATCGACGTGCTCCAGCAGATCGTCAATGGGCGGGGACGTGATGCCCACGGGCTGGGCAACAATTCCGGACATGCGTGTATTCCTCTCAGTGGCGGATTCAGATAGATACTACTCCAGGCCAATGAGCCGAGCCAGCTCATCCACCGCGCGCTCCACGTCGTCGTTGATCACAACGTGGTCGAACTCCGAGGCGGCCTCGAGCTCCACGCGGGCAGTGGCCAGACGGCGAGCCTGTTCTTCGGGGCCTTCGGTGCCGCGGCCGATCAGGCGACGTTCGAGCTCCTCCCACGAAGGCGGAGCGAGGAAAATGAACTGAGCGTCAGGCCTATTGGTGCGGACCTGGCGCGCGCCAGCCAGGTCGATCTCAAGGAGCACGGGCTTGCCAGCAGCAAGGGCTTCATCAACAGGGCCGCGAGGCGTCCCGTACTTGTTTTTTCCATGAACAAGCGCCCACTCCAACATGTCTCCGCGTTCGATCATTGCATCGAATTCTTGAGCGGAAACAAAGTAGTAGTGGACGCCGTTCAGTTCACCGGGCCGAGGATCGCGAGTAGTTGCCGAAACCGACACATTGAGCGTCGGGTAGCGCTTCGTGAGCGCTGCGACAACGGTTCCCTTTCCAACGGCTGTGGGGCCAGCGAGGACAGTCAGTTGAGCCTTAGTCATGACTCAAGTGTGCCACGCTTGAGCGTGTCAGCCGAAACGCTCGACGAGCGCCTTCCGCTGGACGGGGCCGAGGCCACGCACGCGCCTGCTCTGGGCGATCTTGTACTCGTCCATCAGGACGGCAGCCGTGTTTGTGCCGACGCGCGGCAGCGACTCCAGCAGCGAAACGACCTTCATCTTCGCCACGGCTTCATCTGAATCAGCGAGTTCCAAAACCTCCGACAGGTTCATCGAGCGCGCCTTGAGCGCGTTCTTCACTTCGGCGCGACGCCTCCGTGCCTGCGTTGCCTTCTCGAGAGCCTGCGCCCTCTGCTCTGGCGTGAGATCAGGTAGTGCCATTCTGATCATCTCCTCGGTTGGGATCTTCGGTAAATAAACTATGTCACCTTCCAGACCACTAGTGCCAGACCAAAACGCTGCTCTTTTAGTAACAGAGCAGATTATTGCAGCGAATCGACCGTCGCACGGTAGGCGTCTCGAAGGCCGGTGATGCTCGGGCCAGAGCGCAAGATTGCGCGGGAAGACGAGGCGAGGACAGCATCTTCGGCTCCGGCGAAAACCTCCCTGACCTGCGCTGGACCAGCGCCCTGTGCGCCCACTCCTGGAGCCAAAAAAGCGCCATTGAGTGAGGCGAGGTCGATGCCCAAACGCTTCACCGCGTCGCCAACGGTGGCTCCCACGACGATGCCAGCAGGGCCAAGGTGTTGTTGGTCACAGTGACTGTTAAAGTCCGCCAGTTGGGACACGACGCGGCCTGCAACGCTGGTTCCGTCTTCGCCGCGGGCGTGCTGAACGGAGGCTCCCTCAGGGTTGGACGTGAGCGCCAAGACGAACACTCCCCTGCCGGTCTGTCGAGCCAGTTCGAGTGCAGGAGTCAATGAGCCAACACCCAGGTATGGTGACAGCGTGACGGCGTCGCCCGCCAGTGGTGAAGAATCGGACAGGAATGCCTGGGCATAACCGTCCATCGTCGAGCCGATGTCACCGCGCTTGGCATCCACGATGCACAGCGTGCCGACCTCGCGGCAGGCGGCGATGACTTCCTCGAGTACAGCGACGCCTCGAGAGCCGTGCCGTTCGAAAAACGCTGCCTGAGGCTTGAAGGCTGCGACGCGACCGCCGAGCGCCTCGATGACGCGAAGAGAGAACTCTCGCACACCGTTTGCATCGTCGTCAAGTCCCCATTCCTGCAAGAGGCCCGCGTGAGGATCGATGCCCACGCACACGGGTCCATACGCGCGCATAGCGGCGTACAGGCGGTCGCCGAAGCCTGCCGAGGCGGCGGGCTTGATTCCGAACGTAGTCATCGCGTTTCCTCCGATCGAATGGAATCCCATTCCTGCAGCGAGCGCACGGAGTATGCGCCGCGCATACGCACTTCGATGGCCTGCACCATCGCGTTCAACGCCTGCAGCGTGGTCACCGCGGGGCGGTCCTGCGAGGCCGCGGCCGCACGGATCTGATAGCCATCATTACGCGGGGCGCTGCGCTGAGGCGTGTTGACGACCATATCGATCGCGCCCTCGTTGATGAGGTCGACGACCGTCGGCTCGCCGCCGTCGCCGCGGCCCTCGGAGGACTTACGCACAGCCTGGGCCTCGATGCCATTGCGGCGCAGGACCGATGCCGTTCCGGAGGTCGCGAGGATGTTAAAGCCCATCTCGTGCATACGGGCGGCCGGCAGAACGATCGCTCGCTTATCAGTATCCGCAATCGAGATGAAGACGGTGCCCGACGTCGGCATGTCGGTGGAGGCACCGAGCTGCGACTTGGCGAACGCCGTCGGGAAGTCACGGTCGATACCCATGACCTCGCCCGTCGAACGCATCTCGGGACCGAGGACGGTGTCGACGATTTCGCCGCCAGCCGTGCGGAACCGCTTGAACGGCAGGACTGCTGCCTTCACTGCGATCGATCCGCCGTCGTGAATCTCGCGGGCATCGTGGGTGGGTAGCAAGCCCTCCTCGCGCAGGGAAGCGATCGTCGCGCCCACCTGGATGAGTGCAGCAGCCTTTGCGAGCTGTACGCCCGTCGCCTTCGATGCGAATGGAACGGTACGCGAGGCACGTGGGTTCGCCTCGATGACGTAGAGGGTGTCAGAGAGCAAGGCGAACTGAATGTTAATCAGGCCGCGCACACCGACGCCGCGTGCGATGGCCTCGGTCGAGGCCGTGATGCGCTCGAGCTCGCGCGCGGACAGCGTCATGGGAGGCAGCACGCAGGAGGAGTCACCCGAGTGGATGCCCGCCTCCTCGATGTGCTCCATGATCGCGCCCATGAAGAGTTCCTCACTGTCGTACAGGGCGTCGACATCGATCTCGATGGCAGCGTCCAGGAAGCGATCGATGAGGAGCGGGCCGCGCGAGAACAGTAGCTCGGAGTCGTGGCTTGCGAGGTATTCGCGGAGCGCCGGCTCGTCGTTAATGATCGCCATGCCGCGTCCGCCCAGCACGAAGGAGGGGCGAACGAGAACCGGGTAGCCGACCTTCTCGGCCACGGTGATAACCTGCTCGGGCGTGTGCGCAGTGTCGTGCGCGGGAGCCGGGCACTGCGCCGCCTCAAGAACCTTACCGAACTCCTCTCGGTCCTCGGCTAGGTCGATGGCGCGCGGGCTGGTGCCCAGGATCGGCACCCCGGCGCGCTCGAGGTCGGCCGCCAGCGACAGCGGAGTCTGACCGCCGAGCTGGACGATCATGCCCTTGACAGGGCCAGCCGCGCACTCGACTCGGTAGATCTCCAGGACGTCCTCGAGCGTCAGGGGCTCGAAGTAGAGGCGGTCGGAGATGTCGTAGTCGGTCGACACCGTTTCGGGGTTGCAGTTGACCATGATGGTCTCGTAGTGCTCGCGCAGCGACATGGCTGCGTGCACGCACGAGTAGTCGAACTCGATGCCCTGACCGATGCGGTTGGGACCGGCACCCAGGATGATGACGGCCTCGCGCTCGCGTGGACGGACCTCGTTCTCCTGGTCGTAGGTCGAGTAGTGGTACGGCGTGCGGGCTGCGAACTCGGCGGCGCAGGTGTCGACCGTCTTGAAGACGGGGTGGATACCAAACGCGCCGCGCACCTCGCGCACCGTGTCCTCGGACAGGCCGCGCATCGCAGCGATCTGCCGGTCGGAGAAACCGTGGCGCTTCGCCTCGGCGAGGACGTCGCCCGTGAGTGCCTCAGCCTCGCGAATGCGGGTCGCGACCTCGTCGAGGAGGAACATCTGGTCGAGGAACCACGGGTCGATCTTCGTCGACTCGAAGAGCTCCTCGAGCGTCGCACCACCGCGGATCGCCTGCTGGACCTGGACGAGACGTCCCTCGGTGCCAACTGCGGCGGCCTCAACCAGGGCACGGGTTTCTTCGGGGGTGGGCGCCTCTCCGTCCCAGTGGAACTGCACACCGCCCTTATCGATCGAGCGCAGGGCCTTTTGCAGCGCCTCTGTGTAGGAGCGGCCGATCGCCATGGCCTCGCCCACGGCCTTCATCGAGGTGGTGAGGGTCGGGTCGGCAGCCGGGAACTTCTCGAAGGTGAAGCGCGGGACCTTGACGACCACGTAGTCGAGCGTCGGCTCGAACGAGGCCGGGGTCGAGCCCGTGATGTCGTTCGGGATCTCGTCGAGGGTGTAGCCGGTGGCGAGGCGCGCGGCGATCTTCGCGATCGGGAAGCCCGTCGCCTTCGAGGCCAGCGCGGACGAACGAGACACGCGCGGGTTCATCTCGATGACGATGATGCGGCCCGTCTCGGGGTGAATCGCGAACTGGATGTTACAGCCGCCGGTGTCCACGCCAACGGCGCGGATGACGGCGATACCGATGTCGCGCAGACGCTGCATCTCGCGGTCGGTGAGGGTCAGCGCCGGAGCGACCGTGATCGAGTCACCCGTGTGCACGCCGACCGGGTCGACGTTCTCGATCGAACACACGACGACGACGTTGTCCGCCTTGTCGCGCATGAGCTCGAGCTCGTATTCCTTCCAGCCGAGGATCGACTCCTCGAGGAGAACCTCGGTCGTGATCGAGGCAGCCAAGCCCTGGCCGGCGATGCGCTCGAGGTCTTCGGGAGTGTAAGCAAAACCGGAGCCGAGGCCGCCCATCGTGAAGGAGGGGCGAACGACGAGGGGGTATCCGAGCTCGGCGGCGGCCGCGTGGCACTCCTCCATCGTGTGGGCGATGAAGGAACGTGCGACCTCGGCACCGGAGCGCTCGACGATCTCTTTGAACTCCTCGCGGTCCTCGCCGGCGCGGATCGCGTCGATCGAGGCGCCAATCAGCTCGACGTTGAATCGCTCAAGAACGCCCATTTCGGACAGCGCGACGGCTGTGTTCAGCGCCGTCTGGCCGCCCAGCGTGGGAAGCAGTGCGTCGGGGCGCTCCTTTTCAATAATCGAGGCCACGACCTCCGGGGTGATCGGCTCGACGTAGGTGGCGTCGGCGATGCCCGGGTCGGTCATGATGGTCGCCGGGTTGGAGTTGACGAGGATGACGCGCAGGCCCTCCTCCTTCAGCACGCGGCATGCCTGCGTGCCCGAGTAGTCGAACTCGCACGCCTGGCCGATGACAATGGGGCCCGATCCGATGACGAGGACGGAGGACAGATCATTCCTGCGGGGCATCAGTGGGTCTCCTTAGCGGCGCTCATCAGGGACATGAAGCGATCAAACAGCAGCTCGCCGTCGTGCGGGCCGGCTGCTGCCTCGGGGTGGTATTGGACGGAGAAGGCGGGAATGTCCAGGGCGCGCAGACCCTCGACGACGCCGTCGTTGAGGCCGACGTGGGAGACCTCGACGCGCCCGTAGCGGCCCGACTCAAAGGGAGCGATGGAGGGCTCCCCCACCGGGGCGTCTACAGCGAAGCCATGGTTGTGAGCGGTGATCTCCACGCGGCCCGTGGCCACGTCCTTCACCGGCTGGTTGATGCCGCGGTGACCGTAGTCCAGCTTGTAGGTGCCGTAGCCCAGAGCGCGGCCGAAGAGCTGGTGGCCGAAGCAAATACCGAAGTACGGAATACCCGCGTCCAGGACGGCGCGCAGCACGCCGATCTCGCGGTCGGCCGTCGACGGGTCACCGGGGCCGTTGGAGAAGAAAACGCCGTCCGGCTTGAGTGCCTCGATATCGGCGAAGGACGCGGTGGAGGGCACCACGTAGACGCGCGCTCCACGCGCGGCCAGGTGGTACGGCGTACGCGACTTGATACCCAGGTCGACAGCGACGACGCGCGCGATGGGTTCCTTTCCCTCGAAGTCGCCGAGAGGCTCCACCACGTAGGTCTCGTCCGTCGACACCTCGGCGGCGAGCGCCTGGCCGCTCATCGCGGGCGACTCGGCGACGATGCGCATGAGGGAGGCCACGGCCTCGTCCCCCAGGTACTGCGCACCCACGGGCAGCGCGTCACCCGAGAAGATGCCGGCGCGCATCGCTCCGCGCTCGCGGATGTGGCGGGTGATCGCACGCGTGTCGACGTCCGCGATACCGACGATGCCCTGAGAGATCAGCTCGTCCTCCAGCTCGCGGCGCGAGCGCCAGTTGGAGGCGCGGCGGGCGGCGTCGCGCACGACGAAGCCCGCGACCCAGATGCGCGAGGACTCGGGGTCCTCGTCGTTGACACCGGTGTTGCCGATGTGCGGGGCCGTCATGACGACGATCTGGCGGTGGTACGACGGGTCGGTGAGCGTCTCCTGGTAACCGGTCATGCCGGTCGAGAACACGATCTCGCCGAGCGTGCGTCCCTTCGCTCCCCATGCGCGGCCCTTGAAAACGGTGCCGTCCTCCAGGACGAGCAGAGCGATATCGGACGTGGTCATCGGTCCTCCTTGGCAATCGGGGTGGCGTCGACGACCGTCGGGACGCCGTTGTAGATCGTGTAGCGCACCTGGCCGGGCAGTTCCATGCCGCGGAAGGGGCAGTTCGTGGAGCGGGTCCACTGCTTGGCGGGGTCGACCGTCACGCGGACGGTGGCGTCCACGAGGGTGACGTGTGCGGGGGCACCGACCACCAGGCCCTGACCCTGCGATTCCACGCGGCCGATCTGGGCGGGAACAGTCGACATCACGCGAGCAACGTCCGCCCAGCCCATGCGGCCCGTGTTCACCATCGTCTCAATGATGATCGGTAGCGCCGTCTCCAGGCCGGTCATGCCGAACGCGCCGGCCTGCCACTCGCAGTCCTTCATCTCGAGGGGATGCGGAGCGTGGTCAGTGCCGATGCAGTCGATCGTTCCGTCGGCGAGGCCTTCGCGCACCGCCTCGACGTCCTCGGCACGGCGCAGCGGCGGGTTCACCTTGTAGAGCGGGTCGTAGGTGGCGGCCAGCTGCTCGGTGAGGAGCAGGTGGTGAGGCGTAGCCTCGGCCGTGATATCCACGCCCTGTGCCTTACCCCAGCGCACGAGGTCAACCGAACCCGCGGTCGAGAGGTGACACACGTGCAGGCGCGAACCGACGTGCTTGGCGAGCAGGATGTCGCGGGCGATGATCGCCTCTTCGGCGACAGCCGGCCAACCGGCGAGGCCGAGCTCGCCGGACAGCGTCGACTCGTTCATCTGAGCGCCCTCAGTGAGGGCTGGATCCTGGCTGTGCTGGGCGATCACACCGCCGAAACCCTTGACGTATTCGAGGGCGCGGCGCATGAGGACGGGATCGGACACGCACTTGCCGTCGTCGGAGAAGACACGAACCTTCGAGCGCGAACGGGCCATCGAACCGAGGGAGGCGAGCTGCTTGCCTTCCAGGCCCTTGGTGACGGCGCCGACGGGACGCACCTCGACCCAGTCGGCCTCCTCGCCCAGGCGGAGTACCTGGTCGACGATGGCTGCCGTGTCCTGCGTAGGCGTCGTGTTGGCCATTGCGTGGACGGCGGTGTAGCCGCCGACTGCAGCCGCACGGGTGCCGGTGAAGACGGTCTCGGCGTCCTCCCCGCCGGGCTGGCGCAGATGGGTGTGGATGTCGACGAGGCCGGGCAGAGCGATCAGGCCCTCAGCGTCGATGATGCGCGGGTCACGCACGACGTTGCGGGCGTCGGCGCCGATCGCGACGATGGTGCCACCGGACAGCGCAATGTCGGTGGGCTCGCCGCCGAGCAGCGAGGCGCCGGTGATCAGGATGTCACGGGTCTGTTCAGTCATTGCTGTGTCCTTCCGATGCGAGAAGCAGGTATAGGGCGGCCATGCGGATGCACACACCGTTCGACACCTGCTCGACGATGACAGATTGGTCTGAGTCGGCTGCCTCGGCGCAGATTTCGAGGCCTCGGTTCATCGGGCCGGGATGCATGACGACAGCGTTGGGCGCCAGTGTGGCGAAGCGTGCGGGGGTGAGGCCGTACTCCGCGTGGTAGGCGCCGGGCGACGGGAAGAAACCACCGCCCGCGCTCGACATGCGCTCGCGCTGCACCCGCAGCATCATGACCGCGTCGGGGCGGCTCGCCAGGGCATCGTCAAAGTTGTAGGAGGTGTCGCAGGTCCAGGTCTCCACCCCGATCGGCAGGAGCGTCGGGGGTGCCACGAGGGTGACGCGGGCGCCCAGGAGCGTCAGGAGATCGACGTTGGAGCGCGCCACGCGCGAGTGGAGGACGTCGCCGACGATGACAACGTGTGCGCCGTCGAGGCCGGAGCCGAGGGCGGGCATTCCATCGTCGCCGAGCGACGGTGCGTAGTGGCGGCGCAGGGTCATCGCGTCGAGGAGTGCCTGCGTCGGATGCTGGTGGGTGCCGTCACCCGCGTTGAGGACCGGCAGATTCATCCAGCCGGCGTGCGCGAGACGGTGAGCGGCGCCCGACGAGGAGTGGCGCACGATGACCGCGTCCGCGCCCATGGCCTCCAGTGTGAGCGCGGTGTCCTTGAGGGACTCACCCTTGGAAACCGAGGAGCCGCGGGACTGGAAGTTAATAACGTCGGCGCTCAGGCGCTTGGCGGCGGTCTCAAAGGAGATACGGGTGCGCGTCGAATCCTCGAAGAAGAGGTTGACGACTGTCTTGCCCTGAAGCGTCGGAAGCTTCTTGACGCCGTGGCGCTGAGAGGCGGCCATCTGCTCCGCCGTGTCGAGGATCAGAATCGCCTCCTCGCGCGTCAAGTCACGGATCGAAATGAGATGGCTCAGGCTCATCGTTTACAGGCCTTTCCCCAGAAGGACGCCATCGCGCCCGTCTGTTTCGTCAAGCAGAATGGTGACAATTTCGTCGCGGGAGGTCGGCAGGTTCTTGCCGACGTAGTCCGGGCGAATCGGAAGCTCGCGGTGGCCACGGTCGACGAGGACTGCGAGCTGAACGGCCGCAGGGCGACCGATACGAGTAAGAGCATCGAGCGCAGCCTTGATGGTGCGGCCGGTGTACAGCACATCGTCAACGAGGACGACGGTCTTGCCATTGATGCCGGTACGCGGAACCAGCGTCTCTTTCGGAGCCCTCAGGGGCTGAGAGGCTAGGTCGTCGCGGTACATCGTGGTGTCGATAATTGCGAGCTCCGCGTAGGTGCCGGAGACTTCACGAATCCGATTGACGAGGCGGCGTGCCAACGTTGCGCCACGAGTGGGGATGCCGGCGATCACCAGATTATCGCTGCCGCCGTTTCGTTCGACGATCTCATAGGCGATGCGCGTCAGGGAGCGTGCGACGTCGCCAACTCCCAATACTTCTTTGCCGCGCGATGCGCGATCTGCGTGCACTTCGGCCACGCTTACTCCTTCCCCGCCTCACGGGACGGTCATTAAAGGATCTGTCGTACGTCCATCCTACGCTCCTCGTCAGGAGCCGGTGTGACGCCTCCGCGTGTGAAACACCACGTGGCGTGGCCTGATGGGTGTGGAGGTGACGTCTTGATGCATCGTTTGACGCCCGATGAAAACGACGAAGTGCCCAAGAGGATGCGAAGCGTGATACCCGGTAGGGGTATGTGACAATACCCCTACCGGGTATTTCGTCTTCGATGACGATACGTAGTCCTGTTGGCGCTGCAATGAAAGGGGCAAACCCGGTAAAATTCAATGAGCGCCGTCGGCGCTTCAGATACTTCACTATAGAAAGGCCACACCATGACGATCGAACAGCTTCCCCACCCCGAGGTTCACGGTGGCGGCTGTGGCTGCGGTGAACACGATGTTGTCGAGCCGACCATTGATGCGACCGCTATCCCCCACCGTCTGCGTCACGCGGCTGTCCTCGGCGCTGCCCAGTCGATGAACGCTGGTGAATCCTTCATCATTCGCGCTCCCCACCTGCCTCGTCCGCTGCTTGCGCAGATCGCGCAGCTGCCCGGTGAGTGGACCTTCGAGGTCATCGTCGACGGCCCCGAATCCTGGGACGTGCGAACGACTCGCCTGTCTCTGTGACAAAGCCTCATGACATGGTGAAGGCCGACTCTCGCATGAGAGTCGGCCTTCACCATCAATATGGAGCGAGCGCTCAGTACTCCTCGAGGAGTTCGTCGAGCTCGTCTTCGACGCTGCCGCCATCCAGCGGCTTGGCACCGGCAGGCAGAGCGCGCGCGGGCGCTTCCTGTGCGGGCAGCTGATCGTCGGACGACGACTCGTCCTCATCGGAAACGTGCGCATCCTCTTCCTCGGAGCTGCGACGCGACCATGCGGGGGACGCAAGATCCTTGCGGATCGCGTCGAGGACCGCGTTCACGAACGACGGCGACGTGTCGGTCGAGATCGAGCGAACGATCGAGATGGCCTCGTCGATGACGATGATAGGCGACACCTCGTCGTTCTCGAGCATCTCCCACACCGCCACGCGCATGACCGCAAGGTCGACGGCGGCAATGCGATCCAGGCCGGGCACGCGCGCGTGCGCCGAAATCAGTGAGTCGATGCGGCGCAGATTGTCTGCCACACCGGCGATGATCTGGATCGAAAACTCCGGGAGCGGAGTCTGAGCCGCGGTGATGACGCGGCGCTCGCGCAGGAGGTCGCGCAGCACGTCGGGGTTAGACCCCATGCCGCGCTGGTCGGCCTCGTAGACAACGTCGGCCGCGCGCTTGCGGGCCTTGGTGCGCGAGGTGAAGCGGTGCTGCTTCGACATTACTCGGTCACGCGACCCGAGTACGAGCCGTCGCGGGTGTCAACCTTGACGCGGGTGCCTTCCTCCATGAAGAGGGGAACCTGGATCTCGTAGCCGGTCTCGAGGGTCGCGGGCTTGGTGCCGGCGGAAGAACGGTCGCCCTGCAGGCCGGGCTCCGTGTGCGTGATCGTCAGAACGACGGTGGCGGGCAGCTCGACGAACAGGACGGTGCCATCGTGCTGGGAGACGATAACGTTCTGGTTCTCCACCATGAAGTTGCGGGCGTCACCCACGGTCTCGGCGGGAACGTTGATCTGCTCGTAGGTGGACTGATCCATGAAGACGTAGTCGGTGCCGTCCTGGTACAGGTACGTCATGTCGCGACGGTCGACGGTCGCGGTCTCGATCTTCAGGCCCGCGTTGAAGGTCTTGTCGACGGTCTTGCCGGACAGGACGTTCTTGATCTTGGTGCGCACGAAGGCCGGGCCCTTGCCGGGCTTGACGTGCTGGAATTCGACAACCTGCCAGAGCTGGCCGTCGATCACCATAACCAGGCCGTTCTTCAGATCATTGGTCGTTGCCACAGGGGTACCTCACTTGAGAAGGAATCAGTAATCAGGGGCCAGTTTACACGCGCGCGCGACCAAATCCGCGACTTCTTGCGGGGTGCGGGCACTCGTATCCACTGTTGTGTCGGCCACGGAGGCATATGCCTCGCGCGCTTGTTTCATCAGCTGGGTGAGCACGGCGCGGGGTGCACCCAGGCCGACCGAGCGCGGAGCGCCGAGGCCTTCTCGGCGTGATACCGCGGAAAGATCGGCGCTGAGCTCGATGATGAACGCGCCGTTTGCACGCGCCCGTTCGATCGACGAGGCAGTGGCTGGGTCGAGCGGCTGAGAGGCCCCAAGCGTGACAATGCCCTCGTCGACGCTGAGGAGACGCTCGGCTTCCTCGCGTGCTGTGGTGGCCAGGCGCGGATCGCGTCCGACCACGAGGGTGCGCATAGGTGCGCCCAGGCGTTCCTCGACGGCCGCGTCGACCTCGTAGAGCGGTAGATTGTGACGGCGGGAAAGCTCGCGCCCAACGGTGGTTTTGCCGGCCCCAGTCACTCCGATTAACACAATGAGGCTCATGCGTGAATGCCGATCTGCGACGCGGGTGCCGGCAGCTCCTGCGGATCGACGGAGACCGTCCCGGGATTTGCGATGCCGTCAAGGAGGACGAAACGCAGGATTCCGCGCCGTACCTTTTTATCGGAGAGCATGATGTGGGTGAGCTCGTCGAGAGTGCTTCCCTCGTAGCGGGTCGGCAGCCCGACGCGTGAGAAAAGCTGATCGTGACGAGCAACATCGTCAGCGCTGAGCAGCCCCCGGGCTTGGGCCAGGCGCGCCGCGAAGCAGCAGCCGACGGCCACCGCATCGCCGTGCCGCCAGGTGTAGTCGTTCGCACGCTCGATGGCGTGCGCGAGCGTGTGTCCGTAGTTGAGGATTTCGCGCAGGCCGCCTTCAGTGAGGTCGGCCGACACGACGCGGGCCTTGACGGCGATCGCGCGGGTGGTGATCTCCGCGAGCTGCGGGCTGCTCGATCGCAGAAGCTCGCTCGGTTCCGTCTCCTCGACGATGCGCAGGATTTCCGGGTCCGCGATGAAACCGCACTTAATGACCTCGGCAGCACCGGCAGCCAGATCGGGTGCGGGCAGGCTCTCAAGGAGATCCATATCGGCAACCACGGAGGTTGCTGGATAGAACGAACCGACGAGGTTCTTCCCGACGGACGTGTTGATTCCCGTCTTACCGCCAACGGCTGCGTCAACCATGGCGAGCAGCGTCGTCGGAACATTAATGAGCGTGATGCCCCTCAGCCATGTGGCGGCGACGAAACCGGCCATGTCGGTGGTTGCTCCGCCGCCCATGGCGACGATCGCATCTTTACGTCCAAGCTGGAGACGACCGCACTCGTCCCACAGGGAGGCAACGACCTCGATCGACTTGCCGGCCTCGGCATCGGGGTGGTCGGCAGTTGAAGCCTCAATGCCCCGATCACGCAGGTACTCCGCCAGGGCCTCAGCTCGGTGAGCGAGCGGACGCGCGTGAATGATGAGTACCTTGGTCGCAGCCTCGTCGAGGGCATCATAGATCGGCTCGAAGCCGAGCCCGTGTCCGACCGTAATAGTCGAGGGGTGTTCTCCGGTGACGCGGATAATTGTGCTCATGCATGCTCCAACTGCTGGGCGATGGCGGTGACGACGTCGTCGACGGGACCGGGCCCTGACTCGACGACGATGGTGGCGACGAATCGGTAGTGAGGCTCGCGCTCGGTACGCAGGCGCGCGAGCGTCCCGGATGGGTCCTCGGCCAGCAGCGGCCGATGCGTCTTCGAGGCGGTGCGACGAACGAGCTCCTCGTGGGGAGCGTCAATGTAGACGACGGTGTGGTCGGACAGGAGGTTCCGAACGGCGGGAGTCGCTGCGGCTCCCCCACCCAACGAGACAACGGCCTCATGCGTGAGAGCCTCGGCGACCGCTTTGGTCTCCATCACGCGAAAAGCTGCTTCTCCATCGGTGGCGAAAATATCAGCGATCGGACGGCCTTCGCGCTCAACGACGAGGGCGTCTGTATCGATGTGGTCAACGCCCAACCGCTCGGCCAGCAGGCGCCCAACCTTGGATTTGCCCGCACCGGGTAAGCCGACGAGGATGACGGGGCCCTGAGCACTCATGCGCGCTCCCCCACCACCGCGAGATACGCGTCGAGATTCCTGCGCATCTCACCAACCGATCGACCGCCCGCGTGATCAGACAGGGCATCCGCGAGCACGAGAGCCACCTCGGCCTCGGCGATGACGGCGCCGGGCACAACTTGGCAGGTGTCGGAGCGCTGGTGCAAGCCCACCGCTTCCTCACCCGTCGCGAGGTCGACGCTGCGCAGCGCGTGCGGAACGGTCGAGATCGGCTTGAAAGCGGCTCGCGCGACGATCGGCGCGCCGTTGGACGTCCCTCCTTCGATGCCTCCGGCGTGGTTGGAAGAGCGGGTCAAATGTCCATCCTCGCCCCGTACGATCTCGTCGTGAGCGGCGGAGCCGAGCAGTGCGGCCTGTGCGAAACCGTCTCCGATTTCAACGCCCTTGACGGACTGTATCGACATGAGTGCGGCGGCCAATCGCGCATCGAGACGCTCGCGTGCGGTCACGTGAGTGCCCAAACCGACGGGGACGTCGTATGCGATCACTTCGACGACGCCGCCGATCGTGTCACCCGCATGCTTGGCGGCATCCACGGCTGCCTCGAAGCGGGCGTTATCCTCCGGATCGAGTGTGCGCATCGAGGCCTCGCACAGTGCAGCTTCGTCCCTGGGGGTGGGAACCAACGAGGCCGTGGCGTGCTCCGCCCCGACGGACACGACATGGGACACGAGACGAATGCCGGCGACCTGCTCCAGGAGGGCCTCGGCGAGCACGCCGAGTGCGACGCGCGCGGCAGTCTCTCGGGCACTCGCGCGCTCAAGGACGGGGCGAGCCTCGGGCAGGTCGTAGGACAGCATGCCGGGCAGGTCCGCGTGACCGGGACGGGGCCTTGTCAGCGGTCGGTTCCGGGCGATTTCGCGTTCGTCGCCCGTTCCAGCATCGATGAGGAGAGCGGAGGGGTCGACGGGATCCGCACTCATCACCGTCTCCCACTTGGGCCATTCGGAATTACCGATACGAATCGCGACCGGCGCTCCCGTGGTTACCCCGTGACGGACACCCGCGAGAATCGAGACCTCGTCGGCCTCAAACTTCTGCCGAGCGCCGCGACCGTAGCCGAGGCGACGACGCGCGAGGCCACGGCGCAGGTCCTCCGTCGACACATGCAACCCGGAGGGCATTCCCTCGATCGTTGCGAGCAATGCGGGTCCGTGCGATTCACCGGCGGTCATCCATCTCAGCATGCCTCCCAGTGTCCCACAAGCGACAAGTCTTGTGCGAAACGGCTCTCACGAGCTGAACGGTCACGACTGAGGCGCCTGATCCCCGTTCGTCGCGGTGCCAGGTTCCGTACCGAGAATATCGATGACGACGCACAGCGTGTCGTCACCGGCAGCCAGATCCGGAGGGATCGTGATGGCGAGTCGTGACCCCACCTTCTGGTCAACGAGGGCCGTCGCGAGCCCCTTCATCGCCGTGCCCAAGTTGATGACCTCGGGGACGCCGGTCTCCCATGTGGACACGCGCACGGTACCGTCGGTCCAGCCAAGAACCGTGAACTGGGCGACAACCCGGTCGCCTTCATGGACCTGCACCCCGTCACCCTTCATAAGGGTCTGGGTCGTGACACCACCGGGAAGCGTGTCAATGTGGCTAATGATCGGGCCTTCCGGGCTCATTTCGACGCTCATAGGGCCGACGCTCGCGTCGACCGACGTACCGGTTGCGATCGACGGCAGGATATCGACGACGTCGACCTCGATGGTGTTTGTCGATCCGTCACCCATCGTGATGGAACGGAACGCAAGCACACGTGTGCCCTCGCGTTTGCCGGTCACCAAACGTGAAAGGTCGTCATTGATCTGGCCGGAGCCGACGATGCCGAGGCTCATCTGAGGGCGGCCGGACTCGGAGAGCATACGTCCGCTAGTTCCATCGAAAGCGGTGACGGAGACGAGGACGGGCGAGCCTTCGGTGATCTCACGACCGCTGCCCTCCTCGAGCACGCGCGCTTTGAAACCGTCGATCTCCAGCGGCGCCTTGATCTCGATGGTCGGTGTCGCACCAACGCGGCCGGACACGGTCACGCGGTCGAACAAAGCCAGGGTTGGCGACTGCGTCGCGGCTTCGGGCGCGCTTGCCTCGTTTGCGGCGGGGCGGGGATGGAACGCCCACCAGGCGAGCCCACCTCCCGCGGCGATGAGAACCACTGCGAGAACGATACGCAGGAAGATAGACGCACGGGAGATGCCTCGGGAGCGCTGCGCACGCGCAGCTGCGCGCTGAGAGGACCCGCGCGCGCGGCTGACGGTGCGGGACTCGCTGGACGACGACTCGGGGCTCATGCGGGAATCGTAGGAGACTGAGAGTCGATTTGCGCGATGAGCGCGTCAACACGCGGGTCGGTTGTGGCCAACGGATCCTGCAAGGACAGCGGAATCGTCGAAGACTCGTCGAGACGCACGTGCACCCAGTCGACGCTCAGGTCGGCGCGGGCGTCCTCGGCGGCTGCGATGATACGTCCGCGCAGGTGAGCGCGGGTCGTCGCAGGCGCGATCGTCTGTGCGCGACGCACACCTTCGACGGTCGTGAGGCGTCGCATGAGTCCGGCGCGTTCCATTCGCTCCCACAGGCCATCAGCGGTGATATCGGAGTACGACAGCTCGAGCCGAGCCACGCGCGGATCAGCGAGGCTCGCCCCACTGCGCGCGCAGTACGACGTGAGAAGCTTGTGCTTGATCGCGATGTCGAGCTCGGTGTCAATGCTGCTCCAGTCACCGCTGGCGATAGCGTCGATGCCCCTGCCCCACAGGTCGACGACATAGGCGCGCATCGGATCCAGCTCCGCAACAGGAATACGGGTGAGCACCCGCTCACGGATCTCTCGTTGCAGTGCGACGGCGCTTGTCGTGCGTCCATTGGCCAGCTCAAGGGGGGCCGAGCCGGACAGGTCGGAGTTGACCTCGCGGATCGAGCGCATCGGATCAGCGAGCGCCAGGTCTTCGATCTGCAGACCGTCCTCGATCGCATGGATGAGCAGCTCGGTCATGCCGACCTTTAGCGCGGTAGTCGGCTCGGCGACGTTCGTGTCGCCGACGATGACGTGCATGCGTCGATATGCGCCAGAGTCTGCCAAGGCCTCGTCGCGGGTGTTGATGATCGGACGCGAGCGCGTGGTCGCCGAGGACACTGCGTCCCACATCTGATCGGCGCGCTGGGAGAACTGGAGGCGCGGCGTCGCCGCAGCGGTGTTGATCCATCCGTTACCGACGAGAATCTGGCGCGTCACGAAGAATGCGACGAGCGCATCAGCGACCTGACGAAAATCTCGGCGCCGATGGAGAAGATAGTTTTCGTGGCAGCCGTAAGAGTTGCCCTGCGAGTCCAGGTTGTTTCGGAACAGGTGCAGGTGCAGGTCTGAGCCGAGGTCGGAGAGGGCCTCGTCTGCCTGCAGTGCCAAATCTGCAAGCATGGAGCTACCGGCTCGATCCTGCTCGAGCAAATCCTCAAGACGATCGCACTCGGCAGTCGCGTACTCAGGATGAGCGCCCACGTCGAGGTAGAGACGCCCGCCGTTACGCAGAAACAGGTTCGAGGAGCGCCCCTGATGCAGGAGCGGCTGGAACAGCTGGCGAGCGGCGTGCTCGGCATCCATCGGGGCGCCCCCGCTCGGGGAGGCGGCCGTGAGCCCGTACTCCGTCTCGATGCCGAAAACTCGACGTCTCACGTCACTGGCCGCCCTTCTGGACGAAACCCTGGACGAACGCCTCGGCGTTGGTTTCAAGAACGGAGTCAATCTCGTCGAGGAGGGAGTCGATCGACGAGGTGCGGGCCTGAACCTGGCCTCCGGCCTCGAGCGCGTCATCGATGGGGCTCGCTCCGCCAGCAAAAATCTGATTCGACATTGTTCCTTTTTCTTTCTTTCGTCGTTTATCGGGTGGAGGTATCGCGCGCGTCGGCAATCGGGAATCGGACGAGGTCACCCTCACCGGGGTCGAGGACGAGCGAGGACCAGGACGCCTTCACGAGGTCGGGTCGATTGGCGACGGCCCATCCACGCACGTGAGCGCGAGTGTTGGTGGGTGCCACGTCTGCTGCGCGCTCGACCTCCTCGTCGGACACGAGGCGCGTGACCATTCCGGCCTTTGCGAGTCGATAGACGAGGCCGTGGCTGGGACGCAGGTCTGCCCACTGCAGGTCGATGGCGGCCAGACGCGGATCGGTCCACTCGAGGCCTGCGCGCTCCTTCTGTCGCTTGACAAGCTGGTACTTGCCCACCCATTCAACGTCGGTGGCCACCGAGAAAAGATCGGCGCGCATGCGATCAAGTACCGACTGCCAGAGGGTGAGGATCTCCTGGTCGGCCTCCGTGGGCGTCGTTCCGGTTTCTTCAAAAGTGTCGAGCACCAGATCGAGGTACACCTGCTGGAGCTCTGCCGCCGTGTAGGCGCCGCCAGCCGTCGTCACCTTGTAGTCGAGATCGGGGTGATGCGACACGTTCCAGGTTTCCTGCACCGGATCGTCCATGACGATCGAATCCCAGCGCAGGTCCGTGCCCTGCTCGATTGCCCACAGGACGAGCGACGTGGTGCCAAAACGCAGGAAGGCCGAGACATCGAACATGTTGCCGTCGCCGCCGATCACGTGGAGTCGGCGGAACTGAGCCGGATTCGCATGCGGCTCGTCGCGCGTGTTAATGATTGGGCGGTTGAAGGTGGTCTCGAGTCCGACTTCGTTCTCTACAAAGTCGGCGCGCTGGGACATTTGGAAGCCCGGGACCTCGCTCTTTTGCCCCCGTCCCACGCGGCCGGCACCGCAGATGACGGGGCGGGTCACCATAAAGGGCGTCAGACCTCGAACGATCGCATCGAGGTCGGTGATGCGAGGCATCTGGTAGTTCTCGTGGGTGCCGTAGGCAGCGCCCTTGCCGTCGGTGTTGTTCTTCACGAGGACGATGGGCTCTTCGCCCTGTTCCTCCAGGCGTGCCATGACGCGCTGGGCGATCACCTCGCCGGCTCGGTCCCAGAGGAGCGCGTCACGCGCGCCGATCGTCTCGGGTGCGGAGTACTCGGGGTGCGCGTGGTCGACGTACAGGCGTGCGCCATTCGTGAGGACGGCGGTCGTCGCCGCTGGAAGGGCGAGTTCTTCGGGAGTCGGCCGCGCGACGCGCTCCGAACCACCGGACGGTGCGAGGTGGTACGGATCGTCAGTAAGAAGCGATGGGTCAGCTGCCGCACGCGACATGCGCATGCCGCGCAGATCGTTGAGCGGGTCCTCCCCCGTGTAGTCCCAGCGGACGACGCCCGCACCCTGGGCCGGCGTGCCCTCTCGGCTAATCTCCCCGTACGTGGTGACAACCTTCGTCGACAGGGCGATCGGGTTTGCCCACGCGTCGCCCGGACGGTACACGCCGTACTCGGTCTCGGTACCAATAATGCGTTCGCTGCTCATTTCACCGTTCCAATCGGCTTCACGCTGATGATTTCAGGAGCCAGTCCGCTCGTACGAGCCCAGTCTTCCGGCGAGGAGGTGGCCGCGAGTTCGAGTGACTCGTTCATCTCCTCGTGCACTCCGCGCAGCAGATGATCCATGCTCAGCCCGCAAGAGGCACCCGTCAGCGCGTCCTTAATCGCGTACTTCTTGGCGCGTTCAACGATGCCGGCAATGAGAGCGCCGGACACAAGGTCGGACAGGTAGATGCGCTTGTGGTCGCCATTCACCAGGGTTGCGAGGAAGAGCGCCGTCGTTTCATTGCGCGCGTAGAGCGCGTCGACGGCGCGTTCGCTCATGCCCGCCACAGCCTCGTTGATGCCGCCGAAACGCTCGATTTCCGACGTGTGAATCGGTACCTGGGGCGTCAGATACTTCGAGAAGATGTCGAGGGCACCCGCGCGGTCGGGGCGATCCACGCGGATACGCACGTCGAGGCGTCCCGGGCGCAACACGGCCGGGTCGATCATGTCCGCGCGGTTGGATGCACCGATGATCACGACGTTGTCGAGGGATTCGACACCGTCCATCTCGGCGAGCAGCTGCGGAACGATCATCGTTTCGACATCTGAGGACACGCCCGTTCCACGCGTGCGGAACAGGGCCTCCATCTCATCGAAGAAGATGACGACGGGAGTGTCACCGGCTGCGAGCGTGCGCGCACGAGCGAAAATGGCACGAATCTGGCGTTCGGTTTCGCCGACGAACTTGTTGAGCAGTTCGGGGCCCTTGATCGACAGGAAGAACGTTGAGGCTCCCCCGCGCTTGGACAGCGAGTTCGCGACGGCCTTCGCGATGAGGGTCTTGCCCGATCCGGGAGGGCCGTACAGGAGGATGCCTTTGGGGGGACGCAGACCAAACTGGCGGTACAGCTCGGGATGGTTAAAGGGCATCTCGATCGAGTCACGAACCTGAGCGATCTGATCGTCAAGGCCACCGATGTCCTCGTACGTGACGTCGGGAATCTCGGGGGTGAGCAGCTGCTCAACGTCCTCGCGCACGATGCGCTCGAACGCGATGCCCGAACGAGCATCCGCGACGAGGGAGTCGCCGGGACGCAGGTTTCCGTGGCGGAGAGGGCCGGCCAACTCAAGGAGCGTCTCGGCTCCGCCTTCCGTCGCCACGAGCACGCGGTCGGTGCCGACGAGCTCGAGAATGGACACGACCTGCCCGCTGCGCGGGAAGTCATCCGCGGCCACGGCGATCATCGTGTCGTCAAGGCGAACCCACTGCCCGTACGACAGGTCCGTGACATCGAGTTTCGGTGTGACGGCAACACGCATGCGCTTACCGCCGGTGACGACCTCGATTTGACGCGACGCCGGGAATGCTCGCACGAATGTGGCCAGAGTCTGCGGAGGACGTGACACGTCGGCCAGCTCGCCCTGCAGACGAATCAACTCGGTGCGCGCAGTCGTCAGCGCGGTGGTGAGGCGGCCGTTCTTCTCTTCCAGTGATATCAGGCGTCGTTCGAGAGCCTGACGGGCTTCGACCTCACTCATCAGCTGCTGCCTCACGTCCCTCCGACGCCCACGTGTCGGCCTGCGCGACGACGTCGCGGCGCACCTTGCGCACCTTCTTCTCGGAATTGACGCGCTGACCGACCTTCTCCAGCGACCACTCCTGCTCGTCGTCCCACGCGCCGCCCTGGCCTTCGGCAGCCTTCGCCGGACGCGTCGAACGCTCCTGCGGCGTGACGCCAGGCGCGAGGAGGCGGGCAACCACCAGGAAACCGGTGTGAGCCACCATGCGGTGCTCAGGACGCACGGCCAATCCGTCGAGGTGCCACTCGCGGCGCATGTCCTCCCAGGCGATCGGGTCTGTGAATCGCTCGGAGGCGCGCAGATCCTCGACGAGACGCGACATCTGGGTGACTGTCGCGACATAGCACACGAGTACGCCGCCCGGAATCAGCGCATGGGTGATGGCCTCGATGTTCTCCCAGGGAGCAAGCATGTCGAGCACGACCCGGTCGACGCTGCCCTCTTCGGCCGACCACAGCACCTCGTCGACGTCACCGACGCGCAGGTCCCATGCGGGATGACGACGGCCGAACCACAAGTCGACGTTGGCGGCCGCGATGTCAGCGAAGTCCTGGCGGCGCTCCACGGAAATGAGGCGGCCCTGCGAGCCAACGGCATCAAGAAGAGCCATCGACAGCGCGCCGGAGCCAGCGCCGGCCTCGACGACAGTCGCGCCGGGGAATATATCACCCATGTGGGTGATGACCCCTGCGTCCTTGGGGTAGACGACGGCGGCACCGCGGGGCATCGACATCACGTAGTCAACCTGAAGCGGGCGCAGAATCTGGAACTGGCGGCCCTCCTCCGTGACAATCACCTGGCCGTCGGGACGGCCAATAACGTCGTTATGGTTGAATCCGCCGCGGTTGGACTGGAAACGACCACCGCTCACAAGAATCACCTGGTGGAAGCGTCCCTTGGGGTCGCGAACCTGAACGCGGTCGCCCTCGGAAAGGACGCCCCGACGGGTGGGCTGGCCAAAATCGGTGGCCGACATCGAAGTATTACGCTGAATAGTCATTACGTAAAGGATACCGCTTGCCACCTGCTGCGCCCATGGCAGGACACAGATGAGGGTGGGAGGGGTTAGCGTGGTATTCATGACAGACCTCATTGCCCCCTCCCCCGGCCCGCGCACGTGGGAACCGGCTCTTTCCGCTTCACGAGCGAAGGAATACGAGCGCTGCCCCCTGCAGTACCGCCTCCACGTCCTGGACGGGTACCGCGAACCGGAGACACGTGCGAAGGCACTGGGAACAATCGTGCATGCGGTGCTTGAGAAGCTTTTTGCTCTGCCCGCGCAGGAGCGCACGCCTGAGGCTGCGCGCGGCCAGGTGTGGCCGCAATACCAGGCCCTGGCCTCGAAGAACCCGGAGGTTCCCGCGTTGTTTTGTGACGACGCGGACCGTGATGCGTGGCTAGACGAGGCGCGCGCGGTCATCGACGGGTACTTTGCGATCGAGCAGCCTCAGTGGATCGCGCCCGCTGCGCTCGAGCAGCGCGTGACGACGACGACCTCGGGCGGCGTGCGGCTCCTCGGTTTCATCGACCGTGTGGACCGTGCCCCCGACGGACGACTGCGGGTCGTGGACTACAAGACCGGGAAGGCGCCCGGCCCGCGCTACGTCGACGAGGCCCTGTACCAGCTGCGTTTCTACGCACTGCTTCTCGCGCGCACGCAAGTGCTGCCCTCTCGTATGCAGCTCGTCTACCTGAAGGCCGGCCAGGTCATCACCTTCGATCCCGAAGCGGGCGACATCGCAAACTTTGAGCGTCACATTGACCAGCTCTGGGAATCGATTTCGCGCGACATTGAGAACGATTCCTTTGCGCCTCGAAAGAATCCACTGTGCAACTGGTGCGGAGTGCGGTCGCTCTGCCCGGTGTTCGGCGGAACCACTCCCCCGCTCCCCGAGCAACATGCACGGTGGCTGTCGCGGACTCGGCTAGGCTAGACGCATGGACTTGAAGCAATGCGGCCGCACCGGGCTCTACCTGTCGGCCATTGGCATCGGCACGCTTACCTGGGGGCGCGACACCGACGGCCCCGAAGCGCTCGACATGCTGCACCGTTTCGTCGACGCGGGTGGCAATCTTGTGGAATGTTCTGCGTCCCATGGTGACGGCATGGCAGTCGACATCCTCTCCGAGGCCATCTCAGCTGTTGGTCGGCACCGCGTGGCGGTGGCGTGGCGTGGAGGAGTGCGCCGGGCCTCCGAAGGCGCGTGGGTGAGCGCCGCCGGACGTGGCGATCTGCTGCGCAGTCTCGATGATGCCCTCGCACGGTTGGACACCGACTACGTGGACGTGTGGATGGTGGAGCCTCGTGTGGAGGTCCCGCTGGAGGAGACTCTCGAAGCCGCGACCGCAGCGTATCGCTCTGGCCGTGCGCGCTACGTGGGACTGTCACGGGCGACGCATTGGCAGCTTACCGAGGCCGTGACACGCGGCGTGCTCGGAGCGAGCGCTCCGATCTCGGTGGTCGAGTTCCCCTTCTCCCTCGCGGATACCTCGCGGGCGGCGACGGTCAATGAGCTGAGTGAACACGGGGTCGGCGTCATCGCTGCATCCGCACTGGCTGGCGGCGCCCTGACGGGTAAGTACCGCCACTCGACGCCCGCGGACTCCCGCGCCGCTTCGCCACATCTTCGTCATCTGGTGGAGGGCTACCTGTCCGGCTCCGCGCGCGGCGTCATTGAGGCTGCCACGCGCGCGGGCACGGGACTGGAACGTTCGACCGGCGACGTGGCACTTGCATGGGTGCGCGACTATCCGGGTGTCACCAGCGCCCTCGTTGGTCCCCGCACTCTGCGTCAGCTGGAGACGCTGCTCGACTACACGGAGCCGTTGCCAGCGCCTATTCGGCAGGTTCTCTCCGAGGTGGCTCAGTAAGGCACGTTTCAGGCGATCGACATTATGTGAAGCGCGTAGAGATGGGTGGGGCCCGAACCGCTTGGTTCGGGCCCCACCCATCTCTCACAAGCTGATGATCGAATCAGTCGTCGACCTCAATGAAGTCGTCGTCCTCATCCTCGTCGCCGTCTTCTTCGTCTTCATCGGAGTCGTCGAAATCGTCGTCATCCTCGGAGTCATCGAGAATGTCGAACGGCAATTCCACGCCCAGCTGAGTGAAAAGAATGTCGTCGTAGGTGAAGAACGCGTCGCGCAGCGCAAGCTCAGCTGCTTCGAGCGCGGCGTCGTCGGCCTCGTCTCCATCGCGGGCGATGTCGAAGTGGTTTTCGAAAGCGTTGAGCAGGCGCGTCAGCGCGCGGCGGGCATCTCCAGTCATGACAGTCATTCTACCGTGAGACGGCGCACTTTATCAGGGGAGGTTGAGCTGCGAACGAATAACCGACACCATCAGGTCGGTTCCCTTGATCTCGGCGGTCTGATCCGCGCCGAGAATGCGGGTCTGCCCATCCGCGTCAAGCAGCTGCGACGCTCCCATGTTCGGGCCGAGGGGCAAGATCACCCATTCCTTCGTCGGCTGGTAGATAGCGTCGGGCTTCTCCCCTTCGATCTGCGCGGTGATGTTCGCGATGACGACGCGGGCCTGCTGGCGCGCGGCGTCGGCACGCTTCGATTCACGCACGTCTGTGAGGTCTCCGACGGCGTAGACGTTGGGGTGGTCCACGACCTGCATCGTGCCATCGACGCGAATAGTGCCGTTCGGGTTCATGACAGACTCGTAGTCGCTGCCGATGAGGAAGCCGGTGTTCGCGCGGGCGCCGTAGCACTGGAACCACAGGTCGGCCTCGATGACGTCACCGTTCTTGGTTTCGACCATGAAGTGGCTGAGGTCGCCGACGTTCTGCGGGGGCAGGTAGGCCAGCTCCGAGCCGGTCACGACGCGCACACCGAGGGTGCTCAGCTGCTCGCTGATCTCGTTGCGCAGCGCGTCGGTGTAGCCGGGAGTGCCCAGGATCTGATCGGAGGCCTCGACGATCGTGATGTCCAGGCCCGGGAAGGCGTTGGCGAGCTCGCCGGTCAGCTCGATGCCGACGGTGCCGCCGCCGACGATCATGACCGAGCGGGCGCGGCTGAGGTTCTCGTGGAGCTGCTCGAGGCGGGCCTTGGCCACGGACGAGCGGTAGGAGGAGTACTTCGCGGGGAACGGATAGGTCGATCCGGTCGCGAACACGACGTAGTCGGCCTCGATCGGGTCGTGGCCGAAGACGTGAACCGTCGTGCCGTCAACACGCGAGACGGTGCCGCGCACGACCTCGCCGCGGTGCAGGAGGTTCGTGTAGGGCATGAAGATCGCGTGTTCCCACACGGTGTCGACCGCGGCACGCAGCGCGGCTGCGTGGTGGACGAACTGGTCCTTCTGTTCGATGAGGACAACGTCCGCGAGGGGGTCCAGCCCCTTTGCGACCGTGACGCCTCCGTAACCTCCGCCGATGACTGCGACGCGTGCCATGTCTTTCCTCCTTATGAGTGAACCGCGTCTATTGTGTCACCTGGCGAGCGCGAATGCGCGTGCTAGGGACCTTAGTCCGCGTCGTTAGTGTTCTGCCCCGTCTCCAGACCGAGGCCGCGGGCGATATTGGGCGCAAAGAAGTTGGGCCCCTTGAGCACCTTGCCGTCCTCGCGCAGCTTGACGGAGCCGTCGGGCATGAGCTTGGAAAGGTTCGAGGCCTGGACCTCGGCGAGTACGGAATCGAGGTCCATACCGGACTCGATCGCCATGCCGTAGATCACGTAGATGAGGTCGGCGAGGGCATCCGCAGCCTCGATGACGTCGCGCTCGCCATCGTCCGCCGCAACCGCCTCGGCGGTAGCCGCCTCGATGATCGCGCGGGCGTGCTTGCCGTACACGGCTCCGATCAGTTCGGCGAATTCTTCGGCGATGAGGCTCATGCGCATTCCGAGGCGCTCGTAGGACAGCGTCGGATCGTCGAACGACCGAATCGGCATCGAGTAGGTGCGGTGGAACTCCTGGACGAGCTCCATCGGACTGGGAGCGTCCTGAATGTTCGAGGTGGGGGCGTTATTCTCGCTCATGCATGGTCCTTTCGAGACTGTTCCCAGGCCGTGGCCAGGATGTTCGTGAATGCGGTGATCGTTTGATGTCCGTCGACGAGGAACTGCGCGTCGAAGACGTATGTCGGGACGGCGGCGACGCCCATGTGCATCGCCACCTGGAAGTCCGAATAGACGCGGGACGCCCATTCCTCGTCGCCCACGGCGTCAGCAGCAAGCTCCGGTGGCATGCCAATGTCCTGTGCGCACCCGATGAGAACCTCGGGGTGGGAAATGTCCAGGCCCATCTCGAAGTGTGCGCGCATGATGGCCTCGGCAACTTTCAGCTGCAGCGAGGAGGGGCCTGCCACCGTATCCGCATCAATATCCGCATCGTGCGCAGCGGCGATGACGCGGTGTGCGCGCGACGTCGGAGCGATGATGAGGTTATCGAAGTCGAAGCGAATCCCCTCGCGCGCACCGAGTGCTTGCATGCGTTCGTCAGATTCGCGTACTTCGTCGAGCGTCGCGGCACCGGATTCGACAAGGGCGACGACGCGGGGCTTGTCCACGGGGGCATCGAGTTCCGGGTCAAGAAGGAAAGCATGCAGGTAGACCTCGACCTCGTCACGATGCTCGAACTCCTCGAGAGCTGCGCGCAGGTGCCGCAGCCCGAGGTAGCTCCACGGGTCGCAGGTGTCGAGCCACATGTCGATACGCACGGTGCCTCCTCACGATTGATATGGAAAACCCCGGAGCCTTTCGGCCCCGGGGCATTTCGTGCGCGGAGGGGGACTTGAACCCCCACCCTCGTAAAATGAGGACTAGCACCTCAAGCTAGCGCGTCTGCCTATTCCGCCACCCGCGCAGGTGAGCGATGCGAACCGTTTCGATCCGCAAGCGAGTAGAAGCTTAACACGATGTGGGCGAAATGCGCCAATCGAAACTAGGAGTCCTTTTCGCCGCCGCGCAGACGCGAGTCAAGAGTGGCGAAAACCTTGGCAATTGAGTCGATATCGGCGTCCGTCATGCCATCCAGGAGATACTCGCTGACCGTCTGCTGATGCAGCTCTGTGGCAGCAAGCACAGTTTCGATCCCCTGGGTCGTCAGGCACGCGTCGTAGCCGCGGCGATCGACAGCGGACGGAATGCGTTCCACCCACCCATCGCGCGACAGATTTGAAACAAGGTAGGTGACGCGCGACGGCGAATAAACGACGCGGTCGGCCAGCTCGCCCATGCGCAGACGATGGCCAGGCGCCTCCCAGAGGGCCAGAAGAATGTTGTAGTCGGGCATGGAAACCCCGTAGGTGCGCTTGAGGCGCGTTTCGAGAATGCCCTGCAGGCGCCCGGACGCCTCGAAGAAGACTCGCCATGCGGCAGCGCGCGCACTGTTGGCCTGAACGATCGGCGTCAGTCGTGCTTGTGATTCCATGTCTCCCTCCTCGTGGTCGTGTCGGATGCTTCTCTCGGGATAATAGGGCATAGTGACTAAGAAAGCACCAACAACGCGGGGGAGCCACGTGTCTTTATCCATTTCTGTTGTCCTTTTTGACGTCGACGGAACGATTGTTGATTCAGCTCCTGCCGTCATGAGCGCATTTCGTGGCGCACTGTCAGACTACGATCTGCCGATCCCCGATGACCAGCGACTTCGCACGTATGTCGGTCCGCCGCTGTGGTACTCCTTCGGGGATCTTGGGTACGAGGGTGACCTCCTGGCCAACCTCGTGAGCGGCTACCGCGCGCGATACCAAGCCCACTTTCTCGATCCCGAGCCCTTCCCCGGGGTTATTGATCTGCTCCATGAACTGCACGATGCGGGTCTCCCTCTGGCGACCGCAACGTCGAAGCAGGCCCCGATGGCTCTGGCTCAAATGGAGCATCTTGGCCTGTCCAGCGTTTTCGATGTGATTGCCGGGGCTACCCCAGACCCGACATCGAGCAAAGCAACCGTCATTCACGAGGCCTTGACGTGCCTGGAGGCCCGCGGCGCCGATATCTCCCACCCCGTCATCGTCGGCGACTCGATCTGGGACGTGCGCGGCGCCAAGGAAGCTGGTATTCCAGTGATCGGCGTTGGGTGGGGCTACGCAACCGAGGACGGTCTTGACGACGCGGATGCCGTGTGCGACACGGTTGAAGACCTGCGCACCTACCTCCTGGATGGTATGGCAAAGCACGCGCAGAGCGCTCATTAGCGAAAGTCTCGGGAACGCACATCGATGGGCAGGTCGACGGGGGCGATCTGGAAGGCTTGCACGTTAATCGCGCCATCACACCATTCGAGTGTCCCGCGAACGAGGAGCGCATTCGAGCCCAGGCACACGCGTCGAAACTTCTTCCACGCCCCCACCGACACCGAGACGTTAACGAAACCCGTCTCGTCTTCAAGGGAGAGGAACGTGATCCCCCCGCCCGTGTGTGGGCGCTGGCGATGAGTAACGACTCCGGCGATGTCGACGATGCGTCCGGCCAAGTGCTGACCCAGCTCGCCGGCTCGGAGGACACTAGTGGGCAGCGATCCACGGACGTAGCTGAAAGGGTGATCCCCCGGGGTCACCCCCGTCGTGGCGACATCCGAGCGCATGCGCTCCACCTCCGATAACGAAGGCAGCTCGGGTACGCGTGCCCCCACCTCCGTTCCAGGAAGAAACGGCTGCCATTGACCGGCCCGAGCCTGTGGCTGTGCGAGCGCCCCCGCAGCCCATGCACCCTCACGCCGCCCGACCCCCAGGCACTCGAGGGCACCGGCCATCGCGAGCTTTTCCATGGCGGAGGCGCTCACGTGGGCACGCCGCGCAAGGTCCGCCTGACTCGTGAACGCTCCCTGACGCCTGGCTTCAACGATGCGCTCGGCGGCCGCGCCCAGGCCTCGTACCTGAGAGAGCCCGATACGCACCGCAAGCTCGCGATCAACATCGAGGGCAACGGTGCCGCGCGAGGGCAAAGACTCCGGGCGCCCCGGGTTGTAGGACTCCCCCGCCTCATTTTCGCCCACGCGCTGCACGCTCGCGTCGACGAGTGAATCGTTGACCGACGGCCCCACCACGCGCACCCCGTGCCTGCGGGCGTCCTGCACGAGGGTCGCGGGCGAATAGAAGCCCATCGGCTGGGAGGCCAGGATCGCGGCAAAAAAGTGCTCGGGGGCGTGCACTTTCAGCCAGGAGGATGCGTACACGATGTGCGCGAACGAAAATGAATGAGACTCCGGGAATCCGAAGTCTGCAAAGCCCTTGAGCTGTTCAAAGATGCGCTCGCGCGTGGGCGCATCGATCCCCCGTTTCTCCATGCCTGCCATGAGGTCCCCTTTCAGGGCTTCCATGCGCTCCGGGCTGCGCTTGGCCCCCATCGCGCGACGCAGCTGATCGGCACGCGCCCCCGATAAACCCGCCGCGTCCGTCGCGATGCGCATGAGCTGCTCCTGAAAGAGGGGCACGCCGAGCGTCTGGCGCAGGGCGGGCTCAAGGAGTGGGTGCAGATAGGTGACCTCCTCGCGTCCCGAACGGCGCCGCAAATAGGGGTTAACTGAGCGCCCCTGGATCGGCCCCGGTCGGATCAGAGCGACTTCCACGACAATGTCGTAGAAGCAGCGCGGTTTGAGCCTAGGAAGCGTATTCATCTGCGCACGCGACTCCACCTGAAAGACACCCACTGTATCGGCCGCGCACAGCAAGTCATAGACCCGCGGATCCTCCTCCGGCAGGGTGTGCAGGCCCAGGGGCTGTCCCTCGCGACCCTGCACTACTCGAGGCGCCCAGCCGCGCAGCTGATTCGAGGCCTCCCCCGCGCGCGCACCGCCCGCCTGGAGTTCGTCGAAAGCGACGCGCAACGCCGTCAGCATGCCGAGTGATAGCAGGTCGAATTTCACGAGGCCGGCATCCGCACAGTCTTCCTTATCCCACTGGAGGACCGTACGGCCCGGCATCGCGGCCCACCCAACCGGGCAGATGTGCGACACGGGCTGATCGGTGAGCACCATGCCGCCCGAGTGGATGCCCATGTGCCGGGGAAGACGCGCGAGCGCCCGAGCCGCATCGCCAACGAGGGTTGGCACCTCTCCCCTGCCCTGGGACCAGGCTGTCGCCGTGCCGGCCGGGTATCCGAGGGCGCGTGCGACGTCACGGATCGCTGAGCGCGGGCGGTACGTAATGACGTTCGCGACCTGAGCCGCGCGATCCCTCCCAAACGTGTCGTAGACGTACTGGATGACCTCTTCTCGACGACACGCCTCGATATCGACGTCGATATCCGGCGGACCCGAGCGCGCATCGGATAAAAATCGCTCGAATAGCAGGTTGTGGCGCACCGCGTCCACCGCCGTGATCCCCAGGCAATAGCACACCGCCGAGTTGGCGGCGCTCCCCCGGCCCTGGCAGAGGATCCCGTTGCGGGCGCAAAAATCAACGATCTCCTTGACGATGAGGAAGTAGCCCGCAAAGCCGAGGCGCTCGATGACCCCCAGTTCACGATCAATCGTCTCCCACGCCCGGGGGTGGTGCGCTCGCGAGCCGTAGCGCACGCGCGCGCCCTCGTAGGTGCAGTGCGCGAGCCAGCTGTCCGGGGTGTGCCCGTCGGGAACCCGGGTCCGAGGTAGGCGCGGGGCGACGAGACGCAGGTCGAAAGCGCACGCGGCTGCGACCTCGCACGTGTTGTCGAGTGCCTGCGGGTGTGTCCCATGCAGTCTCGCCATCTCCGCGGGTGAACGCAGGAAGGAGCGGTGCGCGCCCAGGTGAGCCTCCGCCTGGTCCAAGGAAGATCCCAAGCGGGTCGCAGCCAGGATATCGCCGAGCGCCTGCTTCGAGGGCGAGGACATGCGCGCTCCACTCGTTGCTACCAGGCGAGTTCCGCTTGCACGCGCTAGCTCTGCGAGCACGTCTCCGACCTCGTCCTCGTCTCCGCGGGCCGCCTGCCATTCGACGAGCACATGGTCGCGCCCAAACGCATCTGCGAGCCCGTCCAGGACGCGGCGTGCGGGCGCCGCGCCCCCGGCTCGTAGCGCGCGCATGAGCGGCCCTCGCCTGCCTCCGGTGAGGACGACGAGGTCGCCACCGGCTTCGCTCAGATTGACGAGGTCGTGGCGGGGATGACGCTGCCCGGGTTCGGACAGTGCTCGATCGCTCATTGCTCCCACGAGATTCGCGTAGCCGCTGGGGCTGGCCGCCAAAATGGGAAGGCGCATCCCCGGATCTTCAGCTCCGGGAGCGAGTCCCCACCCCGGCGCAGATGAACCCGCAGCGATACCTCTCAGAGTGTCCGGTGCGAGCGTGAGCTCAGCTCCGTACACGATCGGCAGACCGGCCGCGCGGGCTGCCATGGTCGTCTGGACCGTCGAGTACATGCCGTCGACGTCGAGAATCGCGAGGGCATCGAGCCCCAGGCGTGTAGCTTCCTCCACCATGCATGCGGGTTCATCGGTCCCGTCGAGAAACGTGAAGGCGCTGTGCGCGTGCAGTTCTGCGTAGCGTCGTTCCATGGTCACCCGGCCATTATATAGAACATATGTTCGATAGTGGTGATGGTGGGGATGTGCGTTGGCGCGTACAGTGAGGGCGAACGGTGCCCCTCCCACGAGGACCACAAGCCCTATGCTGGGAGCATGGAATCCATGCTCGCAGCGTCGCTTCGTTCCCCCGGCGCCCTGGTACTCGACGAACGCCCCATCCCAGCACTAGGCCCACGCGACGTTCTCCTCTCCGTCGAAGCAACAACCCTATGCGGCACGGACCTGCGCATTGCGACTGGACAGAAGACGAACGGCGTCACCCCGGGTGTGATCCTCGGGCACGAAATCGCCGCACGCGTGTGGCGCGTTGGAAGCGACCTCGCCGCAGGGGTCGACGTTCCCGCTCCAGGCACGCAGGTCGGACTCGCTCCGGAGATTGCCTGCGGACGCTGCGCCCCCTGTGCCAGCGGCCGCTCCAACGTGTGCGCGAACATGCGCCTGTTCGGAACGGGGGTGGATGGAGGCCTCGCCGACCTCGTCCTTGTTCCCGAAGAAGCGCTCGCGTGCATTACCCCCGTCGCTGGCGAGATCGCCCCGCCTCACCTCGCGCTCGCCGAGCCACTCTCCTGCTGCCTGCGCGCAACAAGACGCCTGCCCATCGCATCCGACTCCCGCGTACTTGTTCTGGGAACCGGACCGATCGGACTCATCCACTGCGGACTCGCTTCTTCCGCCGGCGCGCGCGTCATGGCATGCGGCCGTCAGGCGCGCCTCGCGCCCGCGCGAGCGATGGGAGCCGAGGTGACAACCAGCGCCCAAGGTGAGGATCTTGTGCGCGAGGTCCTTGCGTGGACTGACGGTGTCGGAGCAGACGTCATCATCATCGCAGTCGGAGACACAGGCCTCGTCCCCATTGCCGCTCAGTGCGCGCGCATCGGGGGCCACGTATCCTTCTTCGCAGGCTTCCCCGCGGGATTGACGACTCAGATCGACCCCAACCTCGTGCACTACCGCGAGCTAACCCTCAGCGGCAGCGCCAACGCGACCCTCGATGACTACGCGTCGGCGGTTGACGCCCTCTCGAGCGGACGCATCGACCTGTCACCGCTCATCACACACGAGTATGAGCTGTCCGACGTCAGCGATGCCCTCGACGCCGTGCGCACTCGCGCTGGCCTGAAGGTCGCTGTGCGCCCGAGGGGCATCGCCGCTCTTTAGTCGAGGAGCCCGCGCAGGTCTGCCTCGCTCAAGCGAGCGCCCGTCCCGGTCCCATTCATCACCGAAGAAATGAGCTGGCGCTTGCGGTCCTGAAGTTCCACGACCTTCGCCTCGATCGTGTCAGTCGCAACCATTCGATAGACATTGACTTTCTTCGTCTGACCGATGCGGTGCGCACGATCGATCGCCTGCTCCTCCGCGGCAGGATTCCACCAGGGATCCATGACGTACACGTAGTCCGCCTCGGTGAGGGTCAATCCGGAACCGCCAGCCTTCAGCGAGATGAGGAATACTTGGGCATCGCCCGAGCGGAACTTTTCAATGACCTCAGCGCGACCACGCGTCGACCCATCGAGCTGCACGACGGATATTCCGCGGCGCGTCAGCATGTGTCGGATGCGTTCCAGGAACGAGGTGAACTGGCTAAACACCAATGCCTGATGTCCGAGTGGCACGATCTCGTCCAGGCGATCCGCCAGGTACTCGATTTTTGCCGACCCCACATGCGCATACGACTCCTCGACGAGAGCCGGATCAAGCGCTAGCTG
>JAHACW010000088.1 GCA_018375675.1 Actinomyces sp.
ATCTGACGCAGTCGCTGCCCTCTCATGTGCGCGCGACCTCTGGACGCCCCGTTGAAGATTCGACCCTGATGGAAGTGTGGCAGGGGCTCTCCGCCGCAATCGTCGATCAGATCGCCGATAACTGGGCCGCCACCACGGAGCGTTACGCCAAGGGCCGTCAGGAACACTACTTCTCCGCCGAGTTCCTCATGGGCCGAGCCCTGCTCAACAACCTGTCGAACCTCGGCCTCGTCGAGAAGGCTCGCGAAGCCCTCGCCGCCTATGGCCTTGACCTCGGCCAGGTCCTCGAAGAGGAGCCGGATGCTGCCCTCGGTAACGGTGGTCTTGGCCGCCTCGCCGCCTGCTTCCTGGACTCCTGCGCCACTCTCGACCTGCCCGTGCGCGGCTACGGCATCCTGTACCGCTACGGCCTGTTCAAGCAGCTCTTCGACAACGGCTTCCAGACCGAGCATCCGGACCCGTGGATGGAGGAGGGCTACCCCTTCGTTACCCGCCGCGAAGAGCGCTCCCGCATCGTCTCCTACGCCGACCTGACCGTGCGCGCCGTCCCCTACGACATCGCGATTACCGGCTACGGCACCAAGAACGTGGGCACCCTGCGCCTGTGGAAGGCCGAGCCCATCGAGGAATTCGACTACGACGCCTTCAACTCCCAGCGCTTCACCGACGCCATCGTCGACCGTGAGCGCACCATGGACATCTCCCGCGTCCTGTACCCCAACGACACCACGTTCGAGGGCAAGGTCCTGCGCGTGCGCCAGCAGTACTTCTTCTGCTCCGCCTCCCTGCAGGAAATCGTCGCCAACTACGTGCGTCACCACGGCACCGACCTGACCGGCTTCGCCGAGTACAACGCCGTCCAGCTCAACGACACCCACCCGGTCCTCGCCATCCCCGAGCTCATGCGCATCCTCATGGACGAGCATGGCCTCGGCTGGGAAGAGGCCTGGAAGGTCGTCTCCAAGACCTTCGCCTACACGAACCACACGGTTCTGGCCGAGGCCCTCGAGACCTGGGATATCCACATCTTCGACCGCCTGTTCCCGCGCATCGCCGAGATTGTCCGCGAGATTGACCGTCGCTTCCGCATCGACATGGCCGAGCGCGGCCTCGACCAGGGCACCATCGACTACATGGCCCCCGTCGCCGGCAACACCGTGCGCATGGCCTGGATCGCCTGCTACGCGTCCTACTCCATCAACGGCGTCGCCGCCCTCCACACGGAGATCATCAAGCGCGACACCCTCAAGGAGTGGCACGCCATCTGGCCCGAGCGCTTCAACAACAAGACCAACGGCGTGACCCCGCGCCGCTGGCTCAAGCAGTGCAACCCCCGCCTGGCCGCCCTCCTCGACGAGGTCACCGGCTCCGACGCGTGGGTCCGCGACCTCACCGAGCTGTCCAAGTTCACCGAGGCCGGCACCGACGAGGTGCTCGAGCGCCTGGCCGAGATCAAGCACGCCAACAAGGTCGACTTCGCCGCGTGGGTCAAGGCGCGCGAGGGCGTCGAGATCGATCCCGACGCGATCTTCGATGTTCAGATCAAGCGTCTGCACGAGTACAAGCGCCAGCTGCTCAACGCCTTCTACGTCCTGGACCTGTACTTCCGCATGAAGGACGACCCGACGCTGGACACCCCCAACCGCGTGTTCATCTTCGGTGCGAAGGCCGCCCCCGGCTATATCCGCGCCAAGGCCATCATCAAGCTCATCAACGCCATCGCGGAGCTGGTGAACAACGACGAGGACATCAACGGCCGTATCAAGGTCGTCTTTGTCCACAACTACAACGTCTCGCCCGCCGAGCACATCATCCCCGCCGCCGACGTCTCCGAGCAGATCTCGATGGCCGGCAAGGAGGCCTCGGGCACGTCCAACATGAAGTTCATGATGAACGGCGCCCTCACCCTGGGTACTCTCGACGGCGCGAACGTCGAGATTCTCGAGGCCGTGGGCGACGAGAACGCTTACATCTTCGGCGCGACCGACGATGAGCTGCCCGAGCTGCGTCGCCACTACGACCCCCGTTGGCACTACGAGAACGTCCCCGGCCTCAAGCGCGTCATCGACGCCCTGACCGACGGCACGCTCGACGACGGCAACTCGGGTTGGTTCCACGACGTGCGCCACTCGATCCTCGAGGGTGGCTATGACCCGGCCGACGTGTACTACGTCCTGGGTGACTTCGCCGCGTACCGCGAGACCAAGGACCGCATGGCCGCCGACTACCGCGACCAGAAGGCCTGGAACCGCCGCGTGTGGGCTAACATCTCCCGCTCCGGCCGTTTCTCCTCGGACCGTACGATCTCCGACTATGCTCGCGAGGTCTGGCACATCGAGGGTGAGCCGATCGACTGACGCATTCGCGTAGGGGAGGCCCAGAACCGCACGGTTCTGGGCCTCTCTTGTTGCCTGGAAGAGTGTTGTTGTATCAGTCTGCGAGCCAACTGTATTAGTGGGTTGACACAGTTGGGTATCTATGTCATTGTATTAGTGTATTAATACAGCAAGACAGGAGGGACACGTCGATGCGCATCGATGACACCCGCCCCATCTGGATCCAGCTGGCCGACAGCTTCCGCGCCCGTATCACCGACGGCACGTGGAAGCCCGGCCAGAAGATCCCCTCCGTCCGCGACCTCGCCATCGAGGCCGGCACCAACCCCAACACCGTCCAGCGAGCTCTCGCCGCCCTCGACGACGAAGGACTCACCGTCCCCAAGCGGACCGCTGGACGATACGTCGCCACCGACGACACAGCGCTCCACGCCCTCCGCCAGGAGGACGCACGCGCCGCAGCAGACGCCTTCATCCGCGCCTGCCGAGCCCTCGGCGTCGATGTTGAAGGTGCCCACGGCCTCGTCGATGAACGCTGGAACGCGGACCTGTAAACCAGGAGGAAATACTCTCATGACCACCCAACCCACAGGCGCGAGCGCGGCTGGCACCGGCCTCGTCCAGGTCACCGGCCTGACGAAGAGCTACCGCTCGACCCCAGCCCTGCGCGACTACAACCTGAGCCTCGAGTCTGGCCACATCGTCGGCCTCATGGGCCCCAACGGTTGCGGTAAGACCACGCTGCTCAAGATCCTCGCCGGAGTCCTCTCAGACTACGAGGGCACCGTGACCATCGACGGACACACGCCCGGCGTCGCCACCAAGGCGATCGTGTCCTACCTGCCCGACGCCGACTTCCTGAACACCGAATGGACGGCAGCGGACGCGATCCGCGTCTACTCCACGTTCTTCGCCGACTTCGACGCCGACAAGGCGGCCTCCATGGTCGACTTCTTCGGACTGCCCACCGACCGACGCCTCGGCGAGATGAGCAAGGGCATGGGGGAGAAGCTCCAGATCAGCCTCATCATGTCCCGGCGCGCCCGCGTGTTCCTCCTCGACGAACCCATCAGCGGCGTCGACCCTGCCACGCGCGACGTGATCCTCGAGGGCATCCTGCGCGAGTTCGACCCTGCCTCGCTGCTCATCATGTCCACCCACCTCATCTCCGACATCGAACACTTCGTTGACTACGCGCTCTTCATGCAGGACGGACAGGTCCTCCTGCAAGGCGACGCCGACGACCTGCGCGCCTCCCACGGCGATTCCCTCGACGCCATCTTCCGGAAGGAGTACCGCTGATGTTCACCAAACTGCTTGCCTACGAGATTCGCTCGCGTTACCGCGCGGACGCGCGCTCCTTCGGGGCGTTCATCGTCACTATTGCCATCGCGTCGGGAATCGTCGCCGCGGGGCTGCCGGGGATCAGCGGCTCCACCGCTACCCTCGCCTACGCCCTGTGTGCGCTCACGCCGGTCGCGTGCGCGATCGCGGCGATGGCCGACTACTGGAAGACCCTGTACGGGCAGCGCGGCTACTTCACAATGAGCCTGCCGATCTCCGGTACTGCTATCTTCTGGGCGAAGATCACCCGGATGGCGATCGAGTGCCTCCTGGCCCTCGTCCTGGCCGTCGGCGGAATCCTTGCCATCGCGTCGGCCGCCGCGTGGAGCGACGGTATCAGCCTCGCTGAGTACACGGCTGGACCGCGTTCCGTCGTGGCCGGAATGCC
>JAHACW010000018.1 GCA_018375675.1 Actinomyces sp.
TATTGCCGCTCCCGCGATTCTGGGCGGCCTGCGTAACGGGTTTGCACTGTCTGTGACGGGCGCGTTCGTGGGGGAGATGGTCAAGGGAGGGTCCGGGCTCGGTCAGGTACTCACTCAAATGAGAAGCAACGTGGACACCGCAGGCATGTTCGTCGTCATCGCGATCCTGTGCATCATGGCAACAATTTTGTACGTCATCGTGTATCGAATCGAGCGGTCGAAGCGCTACGCCATCACGCAGTGAAGGAGACATCCCTTGAAGCTTTCCACTATCGTTCGCGCGACCGTTATCGGCGCCAGCGTCTCGCTGGTACTCGGCGCTTGCACAGTCGGTCCCGGTGCCACGCAGTCGGGCGCGTCCTCGCAGGGCGCCTCGGACGTGACGATCGGCCTGACCTACATCCCGAACGTGCAGTTTGCCCCTGTCTATGTCGCTGATTCTCAGGGGCTGTATAACGACGCCGGTATCACACCCACCGTTCGGCATCACGGCTCGGATGAGGGCCTGTTCACGGCGCTTCTCGCCGGCCAGGAGGACGTGGTCATTGCCTCCGGTGACGAGGCTGCGGTTGCCGCCTCGCAGGGTATGGACCTCGTGTCAATTGGCCAGTATTACGCGACCTACCCGGGGAGTGTCATCGTCCCTGCCTCGTCATCGATCACGAACCTGGCTGACCTCGCCGGAAAGAACATCGGTATTCCGGGTGAGTATGGTTCGAGCTACTACGCCACTCTTGCCGCTATCAAGGCCGGTGGCCTGCAGACGTCGGACGTGACCATTTCGTCGATTGGCTACACGCAGCAGGCGGCCCTCGCGGCTGGCCAGGTGGACGCAGTCGTTGGCTTTACCAACAACGACGCGGTGCAAATGAGGCTGGCAGGCATCGACATCCGGGAGATCCCGTTGGATGGTGCCTCGACTCCGCTGGTGGCGGCCTCGATTATTACGACGCGCGAGTGGGCGCAGGCCCACCCTGATGCGGCACGCGCGGTCGTGTCCGCAACCACCGAGGCGATGAACGCGATCGCGGCCGATCCTCAGGTCGCGATTGACGCAACGGCGAAGTGGGATACGACGCTCAGCGACGAGACGTCGCTGGCCGCAGCCAATGCTGTACTCGCTGCGACCGTTCCTCTGTGGCTCGGAGACGATGCCCACGCTGACGGCGTGCAAGACCTTGCCACTTGGTCTTCCATGGTGTCGTTCCTGACCTCGATTGGGGTCCTCGAAGGAGACGTCGATCCGACCGTCATCGTGACCAACGAGTACGCCAGTACGGCTGATTCCGCGTCGCCTCAGTCCTAAACGGTGCGCCGTATGCTCGGGACGCGCGCGTTTCGCGTAGGGTAGGCGGGTGAGTACCGCTGTCAACGCTAACGTGCGCGTCCTTGAGCTTTTTGTCGAGCTCCTGGGCGCGCGTCCCGGGCGCACGAAGGCGCAATTGCGTGCTCTTCCCGGATATCAGGGGCTCGCAGCCGATGCCTTCGAAACGCAGTTTCAGCGCGACAAAGATGCATTGCGCGACGCTGGTGCCCACATGACGATTCACTCGGGGGAGCGCTACAGCATCGCCTGGGATTCTTTTGCGCCCGGCATCGAAGTGACGAGTACCGACCGCGCGCTCATGTCGCTGGCCGCACGCGCGTGGGATAGCAGCGAGTTTTTCGCCGACGCGATCGATGCGAAGGCCGCTGCAGCTTCCTCCGAGGACGTTTCTGCACCCGCTATTCGCCTGGGTCTCACCGGTATCGGGGCGGCCACTGTCTTGTCGCAGGCCATTCGCGAGCGGCGCGTGGTGTGTTTCGAATACCCGGGCTCGCGCGAGCTCACTGAGCGCTCCGTCGAGCCGTGGGCTCTGTCGGTGCAGGGTCGCGCCTTGTACTTGTGGGGGTGGGATCTCGACAGAGGGGACGAACGCACTTTCCGTGTGTCGCGCATACGCTCGCAGATTTCCTTCATCGGAGAGCCGGGCGACGCTTCGCTTCCTCCCGAGGGGGCGGTGTTTCCTCGCGTGTCATCATTCGTCTCTCCCGTCGTCCACGTGCGCGCGGACTCCACTGCGCGCACGCTTCTCCACGGTTACGAGGCCGGGGCATCGTCTGAGGCGCACGGTTCGCCTCGGCACGGCTGGGAACGTATCGCGCTTGAAGGCGCAGAGATGGGAACGTGGATCGGCCGTCTCCTTCCTGTGGCGGATGACGTCGTCGTCGTCGCACCCGAGCTGCTGAGAGACGCGATGGTGACGCGTCTGCGTACTGCTGCCACGTGGGGTGAGCACGATGCCTGAGAACGTTCAGCTGGCCGTCGTCCGGCTTGCCTCGATGGTGGCGTGGATGAGCGAGCACCCGGGCACGAGCGTCGATGAGATCGCTGCGCATTTCCATCGCACTCGCCGGCAGGTGCGTCGCGACGTCGAATACCTTGCCTCCGTTGGAGATTCACTGCCCGGCGCGTCCTTTGAGCTCGATTGGGAGCTGTACGAGCAAGAACAGCGTGTCTCGCTGCGCTCGACGCTGGGTGCCTCGGCACCGCTGCGGCTGTCAACGCTTGAGGCGCAGGCTCTTCTCATTGGCCTGTCTGCGATGACTCCGCTGCTCGGCAAGGAGCTGTCCGCTCATGTTCCGCACGCAGCCCTCGTCGTCTGTGCGCTCGGTGGCTTGAAGGAGGCTGACGCCGAACAGCACGTGGAAGCGATTCCGTCTCCGGCCTCGTCGAGCGCGAGCCTTGAGACTCTGCGCGACGCCCTCCTGCGCGAAGAACGAGTGTCTTTCACCTATGTGTCCGCTTCAGGCGTGCGCACGCGCCGCATCGTCGACCCGTGGTCGCTCGAGGCGAGCGCGAGCGGCTGGCTTCTGCGCGGCTGGTGCACTCGCGCGGGCGAGGCACGCAGCTTTGCGGTCGCGTCCATCAGCGACGTGCACGGCGAGGGGCCACGCGTCGAGGAGCCGCGCCGCATACGTCATGACGCACCCACCTGGACGCTCGACGTCGATCGAGATGCTCGTTGGATCGCCGACGAATACGACGGTCACATCATTGCCGAGCTGGACGGCGGGGGAGCGCGCATCACCCTGCCCGTCTGGAACGAACAGTGGGGCCTGAGCCTCCTCATCGACATTGCCCCACACCTGCGCGCAGCAACACCGGATATGCGCGACGAGGCCGCACGCCGTGCGCGCTCAGTTTTGTTGACCTGGACCCGAGAGGATGCATCGTGAGCCCCAAACGACGTCGACACCGCACCCGGGATGCTGACCACGTCACCCAGCGCGAGGAGGAAGTCGGCCTCGGCGTGGGCAGTGCAGCCCAGCGCTACGCCGCATACAAGGCCGAGGCGCAGGCCGCCTCGTCGCTACGCGCGCGCTGGGTCTCCACGCTGAGCTTCACCCCGGACCCGTTTCAGATCCAGGCACTCGATGCCGTCGAGGCTGGAAGCTCCGTCCTCGTTGCCGCGCCCACCGGTGCGGGAAAGACGATCGTCGGCCAGTTCGGCGCTTACGTCGCTCTCGAGCAAGGCATGCGCGCGTTCTACACGACGCCGATCAAGGCACTGTCCAACCAGAAGTACTTGGAGCTGTGCGACCTGTACGGCGCAGACAACGTCGGCCTGGCAACCGGAGACACGTCGGTCAACTCCAGTGCCCCGGTCGTCGTCATGACGACTGAGGTCCTGCGCAACATGATCTACGCCGGCGCACCCCTGAGCGACTTGGGCGTCGTCATCCTCGACGAGGTCCATTACCTTGCGGATAAGATGCGCGGCCCGGTGTGGGAGGAAGTGATTATTCACCTGCCCGCACACGTCGCGATCATCGCCCTGTCGGCCACGGTGTCGAACGCCGAGGAGTTTGGCGCCTGGATTCGGGAAGTGCGCTCCACCTGCGAAATTATCGTGTCCGAAAAGCGTCCCGTCCCCCTCTATCAGCACATGATCGTCGGCGATGACATCTTTGACCTGTACGCGCCCACCGGTAAGGGGAAGCTCAATCCCGAGCTCGTGGCCGCGACACGCGACTCCGGGATGCGCGGTGGGCGCGGCTCGCGCTCGTGGAACCGCGACGTTCGAGTGCGGCGCGAATCGCGTCCCTCGACGCTGATTTCCCTTGATCGCGCGCAGCTGCTGCCCGCCATCACATTCATCTTCTCGCGGGCAGGATGCGAGGATGCTGTGCGTCAGATCCTCTCCACGCGCATCACGCTGACGACGCGCTCGGAGGCCGCGGAGATCGAGAGCTACGTGGATGAGGTCATCGCGCTTCTACCTCCCGAGGACGCCATCGTCCTCGGCGCCGAGGCGTGGAAACGCGGCCTCATGCGCGGCATCGCCGCCCACCACGCTGGCATGCTGCCCCTCATGAAGGAGAGCGTCGAGCACCTGTTTTCCCGCGGCCTCGTCAAGATGGTGTACGCGACCGAGACGCTCGCGCTCGGGATCAACATGCCCGCCCGCACGGTCGTCATTGAATCGCTGACGAAGTGGAACGGCTCGGCGCACGTCTCTCTGTCCGCGGGCGAATACACGCAGCTATCGGGACGCGCGGGGCGCCGCGGTATCGACACCGAAGGGCACGCGGTCGTCTCTCATCGTGGGGGAGTGGCGCCCGAAGAGGTCGCCGCTCTCGCGTCGAAGCGCACGTACCCGTTGATTTCCGCGTTCACTCCGACGTACAACATGGTCGTCAACCTGCTCGCACGCTCAACGCGCGCCCAGACTCGTAAGGTGTTGGAGTCTTCTTTTGCCCAGTATCAGGCCGATTCCGCGGTCGTCGCGCTCGCGTCGCGGCTGACCGAACTGGAGGCTCAGCGCGACGCGACGGTCGAGGATCTGTCGTGTTCGCACGGTGACGTCCGCGAGTACCTGACGCTGCGCGACCAGTTGGGGCAGGCGGAGAAGTCCGGTGCACGAGCGCGCAAGCGCGAGGCACGAGATGAATCGCGTCGTCTTCTGTCCGGCGTGCGCCCGGGGGACGTCCTCGCACTGACTCGTGGCCGCAAGACGCGCCTGTGTGTCGTTGGGGCGAAGGCCACCAGCGCCTCGGGCAGAGTCGAGGTCTCGGTGATCGGGGAGGACGCCACGTGGAGGGCACTGGCCCCCGAAGACGTGCGCGGTGACATTGCTGTCGTCGGCCATATGTCCATTCCCGGTGGCTCTGCGCTACGGCGCACGAAGGAGCGCACGCGCATCGCCGGGGAGCTGCGCTCCGGCGCAGCCAAAGGTATCTACGAGCTCCCCACTGAGCCTCCGCAGGCCTCTGATCCGATTTCGGCACTGCGCGTCGCGATGCGTCAGCATCCGGTTCACCGCTGCCCGCACCGCGAGGAGCACGCTCGTGCTGGCGCCCAGTGGGCACGTCTGGCCCGCGAGATTGATCGTCTCCGCTCGTCGATCGACTCCCAGACGGGTTCCGTGGCCGCCCAGTTTGACCGTGTCTGCGCGGTCCTCGAGCGCCTCGGCTTTTTGTCGGGGGACGAGGTCACAGACGCAGGTCAACGCTTGCGCCGAATCTTTGGCGAGCGCGACCTGGTGGTGGCCATGTCGATGAACGAGGGCACGTGGAATGAGCTCGACGAGGCGGAGCTCGCGTCGATGGTTTCTGCGCTCGTCTACGATTCTCGCTCCGACGACGATGCGCAGCAGCTGGCTCCTGCGGGCGTGGGCATTCGGTTGCAGGAAGCGTGGCACGAGAGCCTGGCGACCTTGGAGCGCGTGCACCGCGTCGAAAAGGCCTGTGGCTGCGACCTGACACCGAACCTTGACGCCGGCCTGATGGCTGCCACACTTGCGTGGGCGCACGGCTCGACGCTGGCCACGGCGATTGATGCCACGCCAATCCAGGCCGGGGACTTCGTCCGCTGGATGCGTCAGGTCATGGACTGCCTCGGCCAGATTGCGTCGGCGTCGTCGAGCGGCGAGCTGGCGCGAAAGGCCGAGGCCGCGAAGGACCGCATCGGTCGCGGTATCGTTGCGTGGTCGACGATTTGAGACACGTGGAGGGCTAGTGGGGCATCAGGACATCTTGCGGCGCGCATCGTTCGCACACGTATGCGGCGATTCGATCATCGCCGCGATCGCCGGTCTGGCGCTGTATGCGTCGTTTCCGCCCGTGGGCTGGTGGTGGCTGTCGGTGCCCGCACTCGCCCTGTTTGTGTCGCGCATTGACGAGGCCAGGGCCCCGCGTGCGCTGACGGTGACGTTCGTGTTCGGCATGAGCTTCTGGGTTCCTCTCATCGACTGGATTCCGCTAGCCGTCGGCACGACGCCCCCGTGGTTCGTTCTCGCGCTCGTGCAGACATTCTTCTTCATGGGCTGGGTCCTCTTTGCTCGCTGGACGCAGCTGTGGCGGTGGGCGCGAGGTCCGCTTACCCAGGCTTTCTTGTTCGCGCTGACCTGGGCCGGCGTCGACGCTGCTCGCTCGCGCTGGCCATGGTCGGGCTTCCCGTGGGGGTCCGTTGCGTTACCTCAGGTGGATTCGCCGCTCGGCCATCTCGCACCCTACGGCGGAACCACGCTGATCACCGCGGTCGTCGTTTTTCTCGCCGTTCTCGTACGCCGCGCTTTCGCGGCTCGCGACGCCGCGGTTCTGCGCGAGCATTGGTTTTCGCGTCCGGCATTGGCCGTCATCGTCGCCGCCGCATACGTCTCGCCCCTCGCAATTTCTTTGCCTAATCAGGCGGAGAACGGCATGCTGCGCGTCGGTGTCGTCCAAGGCGACATCGCACTGCCTGGGGCCGAGGCGTACAGCCGTGAGGGGGAGGTGACCGAAAACAACGTGCGCGCGTCCCTCGAACTTGCGCAGTCCCCTCAGGTCATTGATCGCCCGATCGACATCGCACTGTGGGGCGAGGGATCCGTTGACCGCGATCCGCTTGCATTCCCTGCGATTGGCCAGGCTGTCGATCGAGCCGCCACGGCGCTGGATGCTCCTATCCTGATTGGCTACACGAATCTGAACGAGCGCGACCGCGTGAAGAACTGGCTGGCTGTGTGGGAGCCGGGCACGGGAATGGACGAGTCCGCCCGTTATTCCAAGCATGTTCCCGTTCCCTTTGGCGAGTTCATTCCTTTCCGGGACGTTATCGCTTCGTTCGCGACCGAGGTTGCTCAGGCCAGCAAGGACATGGAAGCGGGGGAGGAGCCTCCCCTGATGACGGTCCAGGCGCGCGATGGGCGCAGCATTCCCCTCGCCGTCGGTATCTGTTTCGAGGCTGCGTACCCCCTCGTGATCAGCGACGGCGTTGGTCGTGGCGGTCAGGCGATCATCGTTCCCTCGAACAACTATCATTTCCGCTCCTCGGGCGAGTCCGCTCAGCAGGGCCAGCTCTTGCGTATGCGCGCAATGGAGTATTCGCGCAGTGCCGTTCAGGCTTCCACGACCGGCCACTCGTACGTGATTCGTCCCGACGGCTCGATTCTCGCGAGCACGGGTACCGAGGAGGCAGCAACGCTCGCTGCCGACATCCCGCTTCGCACCTCGCAGACGTTGACGGCTTTGGCGGGGGAGAGGATTCCACACGCCGTGATGGTGGCGACGCTGATCATCGCAATTCTCGCCACCGCAACAGTTATCGGACAAGGAATCAGGGCATCAGCGCGCGCCAGACGTGCATCCGGCCACTAAATTCGGCAAGATGTGAGTCATGACTGAATCCGTTCCTTCCTCTCCGTCGCCGTCCGGCGACCACACCCTGATCGTCATTCCAACGTACAACGAGATGTCGACGCTGCCGACGATTCTGGGCGATATCTGGGCAAACGTGCCGGGTGCGCACGTGCTCATCGTCGACGATTCGTCGCCGGACGGAACTGGGGAGTGGGCCGACAACCGACGCGAGGGCGAGGATCGTCTCCATGTCCTCCATCGCCCCGCGAAGTCGGGGCTTGCCACCGCGTACGTCGACGGCATTGGCTGGGGCATCGACCAGGGATACCCCTTCATTCTTCAGATGGATGCGGATGGGTCGCATCGTCCCGTTGATCTGCCGAAGCTACTCAGCCGCATGGCTGGTCCGGACCGTCCGGACCTGGTCATCGGTTCGCGTTGGGTGCCCGGCGGAGCCATCAACGGATGGTCGGCGAAGCGTGTCGCCCTGTCCAAGGCCGGCAATTATTATGTCCGTTTTTGCCTGGGCACACCCGTGCGCGATGCGACGGCAGGCCTGCGCCTACACCGCGCGTCTTTCCTGAGCGAACACGCGGTTCTCGGTCGGGTAGCGACAACAGGATTCGGGTTCCAGGTCGAAATGACCGAGCTCGAACGTTCCCTCGGCGCGACCATCGCTGAGGTTCCGATCACCTTTGACGAGCGCATGGCCGGTGAGTCGAAGCTCGACTCGTCGATTTTCGTCGAGGAGCTCGTGATGGTAACGAAAGGCGGCCTGAGCCGACTGGCCCAGGCCGCACGACAGGTACTGCCGAAGCGTTAGCCCTTGCGGTAGGAACCTTCAGGACGCAGGCGCCCCTCGCGATATGCGGTCAGCTGCTCGGTCAGAACGACCTCGAGTTCCTCAATCGAGCGACGCTCGAGCAGCATGTCCCAGTGGGTGCGCTGCGGCTTGACGGGCTTGTTTTCCTCATCCTCGACGGTTTCGCCGATGAGCTCGGCCGCCTGGCCACACTTGCATTCCCACGTCGCAGGTGCGGTGGCTTCGCTGGACAGCGTCACCTCGAACTCGTGACCATTGGGGCACGCGTAACGGACGACGAAACGATCGGCGAAAACGACACCATCCTCAGACTCGAGGGACTTCGCACCGATCTGCATGCCACGCAGTGCGCGGTCAGCCATAACAGCCTCCTGAACAAAAGAACGAAACGGGTCCATTCTATCTGACACGTCAAGCGGAACGCTCCCACGACCTCGTCCGAGCTCCACCCCACGATCCGATAATGTACATTATGTCCGTTTTTCTTTATCGACCCCTCTCCGACCACGCGGTACAGTTACAGTCATGACGACAGCCCGCGATCCGAGCGCACAGCGCCCTCCTGCCATCCGAGAGACCATCGCGCTCGCACTGGCATGCCTGTCGTATTCAATTCTGTCATTCCTTGCGAAGGCGCCCGAATCCGTCGCCGTCGCACATGCACACGATGTCGCCGCCTTCGAATCCCGCTTCGGATTGTTTATTGAAGGCCCCGCAAACGCCTGGCTCACGACCCACCCACTGCTCGCCACACTCGCATCGACGCAGTATGCGGTCTCATTCTTCGCGATGACTGGTTTCGCCATGGTTGTCCTATGGCTGAAGGCTCCGACCCACTATCGCGGTGCCCGGTGGACTCTCGTCATCATGACTATCGGAGCGCTCGTCACCTACTGGACCTATCCCCTGGCACCCCCGCGCCTCGTTCCCGAGTTTGGCTTCGTCGATGCGGTCGCTGAGCACACATCCGCATATTCTCAGCTGTTTGGCACGCTTGCGAACCCCTACGGCGCTATGCCATCAATGCACACGGGTTGGTCCGTTTGGGTAGCATTCATGCTCGGCACCTACGTGTGGCGCTCGTGGTGGGCGCGACTCATCCTCGCCATCCACCCCGTTTTAACCATCGTGACAATCGTCGCAACAGCTAACCATTATGTGGTTGATGCCATTGCTGGATGCGCATACTTCCTGCTCGCCTGGCTCTTTGTCACCATTGTAAACAGGGCCTTACTGGGGAATGTAGGAACGCCCGGCGAGACGTCCTAGGACCTCCCCTATTTAAACGCTAGTGTGGGTACTATGAGACTCGGAGTTGATTTTGGCACCACGACCACTGCGATCGCTATCGTCGATCGGGGGAACTACCCGATCATCTCTTTCGTCAACAATAATGACGATACGGTCGATTTCATTCCGTCCATCATCGCTCTTGACGGCGACCGCCTGATCTACGGCTTTGATGCCGAGGATGCCGCCAGGGAGGGCGCTCCTCACCTGCGCTCATTCAAGCGCCTGCTGTCCGACCCTTCGGTGACTGACACCTCCACGCTGCGCCTGGGCAATCACAGCATCTCGATCCTCGATGCGCTGACGGGCTTCCTCAGCTACGTCGTACGCCAACTGCGTACCAACTCTTCCATCGCGTCGCTGCCCGATTCGGAGCCGCTCGAAGCCCTTGTCGGCATTCCCGCACACGCATGGTCGGCGCAGCGCTTCCTTACTCTTGAGGCCTTCCGCCGCGCGGGTTGGGACGTCCTCGCGATGGTGAACGAACCCTCCGCTGCGGGCTTTGAGTACACGCACCGCCACGCGGGAACCCTCAATTCCAAGCGCACCGCAATCCTCGTCTACGACCTGGGCGGTGGCACTTTCGACGCCTCCATTGTGTCCGCCACGGGCACGCTCCACGAGGTCATGGGCTCGCGCGGCCTCAACATGATCGGCGGCGATGACTTTGACGTCGTGCTCGCCACCCGCCTCGCCACTGCTGCTGGCACGGACTCAGGCAACCTTGGCGACGAGGCGTGGGAGCGTCTTATCGAAGACTCTCGCGATGCGAAGGAGACGCTCTCCCCTTCGACGAAGTTCATCACCGTGCCGGTCGACGGAAAGCCCGTGACTATTCCGGTCACCGACTTCTACGAAGCCGCCACTCCCCTCGTTGAGGCGACCATTGAGGCCATGGAGCCTCTGCTGGTTCCGGACGCATCCGGCGTTAGCCAGCTGGGCGGAGACATCGCCGGCCTCTACGTCGTTGGCGGCGGTTCGCAGTTGCCACTCGTTGCCCGCGTGCTTCGTTCGCGCTTTGGCCGCCGCGTGCACCGCTCGCCGCACACGGCAGCTTCAACCGCGATCGGCCTGGCCATCGGTGCCGATCCCGAAGCCGCGTACACGGTGCGCGAACAGCTCTCCCGTGGCGTCGGCGTCTTCCGTGAGCGCGAGGCCGGTTCGTTCATCTCGTTCGATACCCTTCTGGAGCCTAACACCGAGCTCGCTCCCGGCGAAACGCTGACGATCAAGCGCCGCTACCGCGCCGCGCACAACATCGGTTATTTCCGCTTCGTCGAGTATTCGTCGTTCGACGAGGCCGGTGTTCCCCGCGGAGACCTGCAGCCCTACGGCGAAGTGATCGTCCCCTTCGATCATTCCCTGCGTCGCTCCGACATCGATCTGTCGGCCATTCCTGTCGTTCGTACCGAGGATGGCCCGCTTATCGAAGAGTCCTACATCGTCGACGAAAACGGCATGGTCACCGTGGAAATCACCGATCTGGACGCCGACTACACCGTGACGCGTCCACTCGGGCGGCGCTAATCGCCAGGTGGCGCTCACCGCCTGATAAGTGTGGGGCCCAGGCATCGTGCCTGGGCCCCACACTCTCGCTTGAAACGCGTTTCAGGAAGCGGATAGCTTCGAGCGACGACGCTCGGCGAGCTCGTCAACGAACGCAGGATCGGAACGTTCAAGGGGCAGTTCCGCGAGCGAGCCCTCGACCTCGCGCCAGACGCGGCCCACAGCGATACCAAAGACACCCTGTCCGCCCTGAAGAAGATCAATGACCTCATCGGTGGAGGTGCACTCGTAGACCGACGCTCCGTCGCTCATCAGCGTGATGGATGCAAGGTCATCCACTCCCCTGTTCTGCAGCGACGACACGGCGACGCGAACCTGCTGGAGAGAAACGCCAGCGTCCAGGAGCTTCTTGACGACCTTGAGGACGAGAATGTCACGGAAGGAGTAGAGACGCTGAGAGCCGGAGCCACGCGCGGCGCGGATCGACGGCTGCAGCAGACCGGTACGAGCCCAGTAATCGAGCTGACGGTACGTGATACCGGCTGCGCTGCACGCAACGGGGCCACGGTAGCCCATTTCGTCCGTGTCGAGCCCCTCGAGGGGATCGCCGAACAGCATGCCTTGCCGGCTTGCGGCGTTCGCTTGTGCGCTCACTCGGGGGCTCCTTGCAGGTAATACGTGATGAGAACAGGACTACGGTAGAGCACGGACGTCGCTCGGTCAATGACCGAGCCGGCGAGTCTAACCTTCATGTTGAACATGAGACTTAGTCCCCGTCGTCCACCAGGGAAGACACTGCCACCGCCAGCATGTCCCGATGCAATTCGGCGAACAGATCGCCCAGCTCGATAGCACGGGCGCGCGCACGCTCACGGTCCGCGCCACGGCCTCGTCCCCTCTGAGAGGAAACCGTCTGGTCGATGATGTCGGCGCTGCGCTCCGCGCCCTGACGAACAGCGCGAAGCACCCGAACATCCACTCCCGCGGATTCCAGACGGGCGATGGTAGTAACGGCTTGCACGCAGCGAGAAGGGAAATAACCGGCCAAGTCGGGGGTGATCAGCCCAAGCCTCGCATAGCGCTCCAGGGTGTCCATATCGACGCCCGTCAGGTCCGACAGATCCGCCGCCGGAATGGCACGGCGTCCCCCCAACGACACCGTCTGCCCCTCTGAGGACACGACCTGCGCGACACGACGGCGCACGGGCTCGTGACCGGCATCGAGCGCATCAAGCTGCCCGCGAATCACACTCAGCGGAGTGAACGAGTCGCGCTGCTCCGTCAGGACGTAGCGCAGCCGCTCGACGTCGGCGGCCGAATACTTGCGGTACCCGGATCCGGTGCGAGCGGGTGAGACAAGGCCTTCGCTCTCCAGGTAGCGAACCTTCGACAGCGAGATCGCAGGGAACTCGTCCTTCAGTGCATCGACAACACGGCCGATCGACAGCTCCGGCGAATGGTCCGCATCATGCGGCCACGAGGTCGCTTCCTCCACGGAAGCAACCTCGTGACGACGTGCAAGAGCTGCGCACACGTCAGGCCTGCTTGGTCGACGGCTGGTAGGTCAAACGATACTTTCCGATCTGCACCTCGTCGCCGGCGTGCAATTCAATTGAATCGACGCGCTCACGGTTCACGTACGTGCCATTGAGCGAGCCAGAATCGCGCACGATGTGGCCGCCGTTCGACGCAATGAACTGGCAGTGCTTGCGCGAGACCGTCACGTCGTCCAGGAAGATGTCGGCCTTGGGGGAACGACCCGCGTTCGTCACCTCAGGATCAAGGAGGAAGCGCGCACCCGTGTTGGGGCCACGCTGAACAATGAGGAGTGCGGAGCCGGCGGGCAGCGCCTCGACGGCCTCACGATCGCGAGCAGACAGGGCAACGGGAGCCTCCTCGACGTCCTCCGTCACAGGCGCGAGGCCGAAGATAGAGGTTGCGGTCGGGTCAAGCGGCTGGTTGTCGGACATTGTGCGCTCCAAACGATCATTTCAGGGACTGTATTAAGTGTAAACGTTCACCATCCGACAAGCGCGGGCACGGTGAGCACGGTGAGCCCCCACTGATTATACGGTGGGACCTCACTGATAGGTGGCAAACTGGGGCGGGCGCGGAGTCGCAATCGACTCGATCGTGATGTCAGTCGACGGCGTGATCGCGACATTAGCGCCCTTCGCACGCATCTGGGCCGCCGAACCAGCCTGGATATCCAGGGCCGTCGCAATCGTCTGAGACTCCCCGATCACCTTCCACGTGTAGGGCGACGCAATCGGAGTTCCATCGACCGCAATCGCGCCGGCCTGCCCGGTGAAGGAGGACCGCGTCGAGAGGCGAACACCGTTGAGTTCAATTGCCTCGGCACCCGCATTGCGCAACTCGCCGAGCGTCATGACGAACTGCGTCGACGTCAGATTTGCGCCGGTATCGACGACCGAGACCGTCACACCGGGGCCGTGGACCGGCACGGTGCCCGCGGCGATCTGTGCCTGCGTTTCGGCCTTACGTGCAGCCTGCTCGCGAGCCTGCGCTTCATCCGCGGCACTGCGCAGTTCGTCGAGTTCGCTGGACAATTCACCGCGACGCGTGCGCAGGTTTTGCTCCTGCGTGCCCAACTCATCAAGCACCGTGACGAGATCTTGTTCGGACAGTCCCTCAAGAGGGTCAGACCGCTGCGCGCGGACCTGCGTTGCAAGAGCGAATCCCACAATCATAAAGATCACGAGCATCACGACGTGCAAACCACGGGGCAGCGCGAAGAACGCCTGCCGTGCCCGCGCCCACAGGCGCGGGCCGCTGTGCGCCTCACGGTGCACGCCGTGCCCACGGGGTGCTGGCTCACGCTCGGGCGCGGAGGGAATCATCTCTGGGTTCTGTTCGCTCATGTCAGGCCTTCAGCAGCAGACGGCGGATCGATGCGGTGTTGGAGAAAATACGAATGCCCAGCACAACGACGACGGCCGTGGTCATGGCGGATCCAACACCCAGCTGGGTTCCCAGGAAAACCAGCAAACACGCAACGACGACGTTCCAGAAGAACGAGGTCACGAACACACGGTCTGCGAAGCGCCCCTCCAGCCATGCGCGCGCCGCGCCGAAGAGCGCGTCCAGGCCTGCAACGACGGCGACGGGAAGGAACGGGGCCAGCCACGCGGGCACGGTCGGGTCGAGCAAGACGCCAAGAACAATGCCGATGATCAATCCGATGACGGCGATCATTGAGTGTCTCCTTCGTGTTGTGTGTCCAGTGGTTGTGCGTACTGCGATGAGGTCGGTGCCAGAGCGTCCACGCTCAGCGACTGAGAGACCTTCGAGCTCACGGTCATTCCGCTCACTGATTGGGCGGCAGACAGGTAGTCACCGGTGGAACCGCGGACGAGCGCGACGGAGAGCGCATTCGAGTCCCCGATCGCCACGACCTCGTAAGGAGAGGACACGGGGGTGACGTTGACCAGAATGGCAGAGCCTGCGGTGCGCACGAAAGTATCTGGGCCGATGCGCTGGCCGTTCACTGAAATAGCCTCCGCGCCGGCAGCCCAGAGTGCGTTGACGACCATCGCGACGTCCTGATCTCGGACGGCTCCGCTCCCCTTTCCCGGGCCGCTTCGATCCGTAAGCGTCACTGTGATGCCGGGCCCGCTGACGGGCCGCGTGGCCGTCACCAGGTCGCGCGCGCCGTCCACGGCAATCGGTGAGCCAGACTGCGACAGGTCGTCGATGGCACGGCCGAGCGACTGCACCTCGTCGCTCAACGCTTCGACGTTGCTCGAACGCGTAGCGGCCTGCTCTTTCAGGTCAGCTTTCACGTCATTGGCCGGGCGCCGCAGCGAGTCGATCGCGATCACCGATCCAAACCCGAGGGCGACAGCCACTGCGAAGACGGCGAGACGGCTGAAGAGTCCCGTGGGCCGTGGGCCGTGTTCTGCGCGGTAGTGCTCGTAGCCGGCGTCCAGGGGGTTGGCGAGAAGCGACGTGAGCAGGGACATCGAAGCAGCAGGGTCCACGGACGAGGCCTGGGCAGGAGCGCCGTCGCGCTCCTACCCTGGCTCCGTGCTTCGATGTCCCGGCTGCGTCACTGGCCCGAACTCCAGCGACGCTGGACGCGCTCGTCGCGTTCGAAAGCGTCAAGGTGCTCGACGACGATGCGGCGCAGCTGCGCGGGCGCATCCCCGTGCTCGTCGATCCAGCGGCGCAGCAGTCCGACGGAGCGCTCGACGCTGCCATCGCGGTCAACGTCGACTCCGAGAGCGAGGACGCCGTTTGCATAGCGCAGCGCCATGCCGATCGTGTGGGTCTCCCAGTAGCTGATCATGCGCTCGACGGCGCTGTCGATGCCGGTCTCACCCTCCCACGACGAGGCCTGCAAGCCTGCCAGGGTCGCGGTCAGGTAGTCGTTCGACAGAGTATCGGAGAACACCGACTCCCAGGCCCGCGCACGGGCTTCCTCAGAAGGCAGCGACGCGAGGGCCTCAACGCTCATGCGGGCGGCTTCACCCGAGCCATCGGCACTGCGCCAGGCCTCGATGGACTCTTCATCGACAAGGCCGCGCGCCGCCAAGGCCCGGCGCGCACGCCAGGCGATGTCGGGATTGTCACTGTTGGCGAAGTCGCGGACCGTCGCCTCATACTCGTCGCCACCGCGGGCAGCGAATTCGGCGATGAATGCGCGCGTGTACGAGCGCCACGCGTCAGAGTCCTCGGTCTCACGAGACAGACGGATTGTCGTCGCAAGGACCTGGTCATGGACGTCTGCACGAGCCTGCCCCGGCAGGAACGAGGAGATCGCCTCGGCGACGAACAGCAGGAGGCGATCGCGAATCGCGGGCTCAGTTTCCGACGGAACGGCGTTGAGAACCGCAACGACAAAGCGACGCGGATCCAGCAGACCATCGCGCACCGCGTTCCAGAGCGACGCCCAGATAACGGCTCGCGTGATCGGCGCATCGACAGTGCCCACGTAGGCCAGCGCGACGTCGGTCGAGCGCTCGTCGAGGCGCGAGATCGCGTAGGTGAGATCATCGTCGTTGACGACAACCAAGTCGGCGGACGCGGCGCCGCCGGGCACCGCCACAACCCCCTCGGGATCAATGGGAGCGGTTTCACCGTCGATACGGACGTCGAACACGTGGGTACGCTCAAGCGCCCCGCCGGCGACGCGCCACGTCGAAACGGTGACACGGTGGGGACGCAGCACACCGTTGCAGGCCTCGCCGCCCTGATGAAGCGTAAAGTCCGTGATCGCACCGACGCTATCGGTGACCCACGAAGCGGACAGCGTCGACGGGCCCGATGTCTCCAACCACGCGCTCTTCCAGGAAGAAAGTTCCTGGCGCGAGGCGCCTTCAAGCGCAACGAGCAGGTCCTGCAGGTTGGTCGCGCCGAACTGGTGCTCGGCAAAGTAGCGGCGTGCGCCCTCGTAGAACGCGTCCTCCCCGACCCAGGCAACCAGCTGCTTAAGAACGGAGGCACCCTTCGCGTAGGTGATGCCGTCGAAGTTTGTCTTTGCGGCGGCGACATCCGGGATGTCGGCGGCGATCGGGTGCGTGGTCGGCATCTGGTCCTGCGTGTAGGCCCAGATCTTGCGGTTCATCGCGAAGTTCGCCCATTCGCCCACGTAGCGCGTCGCCGTCGCGATCGCGCTGGCGCCCTGGTTCTCGGCGAAGGACTCCTTCAGCCACAGGTCATCCCACCACGAGGGCGTGGCAAGGTCACCGAACCACATGTGGCACATTTCGTGCAGCGTCGTGTTCGCGCGGCGCTGGCGCTCGGAGAAGGTGGGCGTCGAGCGCGAAATGTAGTTCTCGTTGAAGGTAATGCATCCCGGGTTTTCCATAGCGCCGAGGTTGTATTCGGGCACGTACACCTGGTCGTAGGATCCCCACGGGAAGGTCACTCCGTAGCGCTCGTGGAAGAAGTCGAGTCCTGCACGGGTCACCTCGAAGACGTCGTCGGAGTCAAGGTAGCGCTCGAGCGTGCGACGGCACAGCAGGCGCAGCTCGAGCTCGGCGTGGCCGCCATCCGATGCTCCGCCGCTCCACGTGCCGCCGTCAATGACAGCCCACGGGCCGGCGACGATCGCCGTGATGTAGCTCGAGAGCGGGCGAGTCGCCGTGAAGTCATGGCGCAGCGCGCCCGAATCATCCACGGCCTCGGCGGCAGTTTCAACGCCGTTGGAGGAGACGACCCAGCCGGCGGGAGCGATGACGTGGAACGTCCACTCGGGCTTAACGTCCGGCTGGTCCACACACGGCCACGCACGGTGAGCGTCGTTGGGCTCAAACTGGGTGTAGAGGTAGACTTCGCCATCCTCAGGATCGGTGTAGCGGTGCAGGCCCTCGCCGCTGCGCGAGTAGCTCGCCAGGGCGCGAACCTCGAGGGTGATCGTCTCCCCTACCGGCAGGCCACCGACCCACACGCGGTCTTCGTCATCGTCGAACGCGTGGGGTTCGCCGTTGAGGAGAACTTCTTTCACCTCGCCGGCGATGTCGATGAAGGTGCGTTCCTCATCCGACGTCAACGTCAGCGTCGACGTCACGGGATAGGTCGGCTTCGTGGTGTCCTTAGCGTCTCGAAGATCGACAACGACGTCGATGGCAGAGACGTGAAGATGGGCAGCGCGATGGGTTGCTTCGTTGCGTGTCAAAATCTGCATGACCCCTATCCTACTGTGTCACCGCCGGTATGTGTGGCGCGCGCCGCCGTCACGACGAACTAGAGTAGACCCATGACTTCAGTGACTGATATTCGTCCCACGATCGCGCCGGTCTCTTTGACGACCGCCCTCGAAGGCCTGGACATCCAGGCTTTCTACGGCGCCGATGGCTCACTTGCACAGACTGCCGAGTCCTCCCTCAGCCTGCGCGGCGTCACCGTGTCGTCCGACGACTGTGAGGCCGAGTGGATGTTCGTCGCGATCCCCGGCCTCAAGCAGCACGGCATTCGTTTCGCGCACGCGGCGATCGAGGCCGGGGCGAGCGTCGTGCTGACGGACGAGGAGGGCCGCACGCAGGCCTTCGAACGAGGCCTGGGCGTTCCAGTCGTTCAGGTGGCCGACCCGCGCGCCGTCGTCCCCGCGCTGTGCGCCAACGTGTACGCATCGCCTGCAACGCGCCTGACGACCATGGCGGTCACCGGCACGAACGGCAAGACCACAACCTCGTACCTGATGCGCGCCGCGATCGCCTCGCGATTCCCGAAGGCATCGCTGTGCGGCACCGTGGAGACCCACGTCGGTCCGATCTCCTTCGAGGCCGTGCGTACGACGGCCGAGGCCCCCGTCATCGCGCGCATCCTTGCGGCGACCGAAGAGTACGAGTGCGGCGCCGGCATCATCGAGCTGTCCGCACACGCGCTCTCCCTGCACCGTGTCGACGGCATCGTCTTCGACGTTGCCGCGTTTACGAACCTCCAGCACGACCACCTGGACTACTACGGCGACATGGAGAACTACTTCCAGGCGAAGGCCCTCCTGTTCACGCCGGAGCATTCACGCCGCGGCGTTGTGTGCGTGGACGATGAATGGGGTCGTCGTCTCGCGCAGCAGGCCACCGTTCCGGTCACCACGGTGTCCGCGCTGACCGAGGAGGCCGCCGACTGGCAGGTCCGAGATGTGACACCCGATCAGACGATCGGACGCACCGTGTTTACCCTCGTCGACCCGTCGGGCACCGGGCACCGCGTTGCCATGCCGATCCTGGGTGAAGTCAACATCCAGAACACAGCGGTCGCGATCGTCAGCGCGGTGAGCCTCGGCATCGACCTCGCGGACGTGATCTCGGCGATCGAGGATGCTCCCCAGATTCCGGGACGCATGGAGAAGGTCAACCCGACGCCCGGCGGTCAGCCGCTCGTCATCGTCGACTACGCGCATACGCCCGAAGCTCTCGAATGGACACTGCGCTCGACCCGCGAGCTCACCCCCGGCCGTGTCGTCGTCGTCTTTGGAACGGACGGCGACCGCGACGCGACAAAGCGTGAGCATCTGGCCGAGATCGCCGCGCGCGAGGCCGACGTGCTGTGGGTGACGGACGAGAATCCGCGCACCGAGGACCCGCAGGAAATCCGCGACTACCTGCTGCGCGGCATCGCATCCGTGCGTCCGGGCATGGAGGACGTCACCGAGGTGACGACCTGCCGCCGCGACGCCGTGCGACGCGCGATCCTCGCTGCTGAGCCTGGCGACACCGTCATCATCACGGGCAAGGGAGCCGAGTGGTACCAGGAAATCCAGGGGATCCACCACCGATACAACGACGTACCCGTCGCCGCCGAGGTCCTCGCGGGCGACGTGCGCTCGCACGAATAAACGCTGCGAAGCTGTGAACTGGCGCGCCGCAGGGGCCCCCATCGGGCCTTTGCGGCGCGCCACGCCGTAGACTGGGCGGGTGAATGACTTTGACAACCAGCCCGACGCGACCGCCGAATTCGACGCGGACGCCGCCGAGAACTACATCGCGGACGCTACGCACGCTGCGCCGGACGCGATCGAACTGAGCGACGAAGAGACCGAGGCTCGCGCCCGTCTCATGCGCGCAAACCTCGACCAATTCGATTTGGACGAGGAGGACCTGGCGCTCCTGGCCGGCGAGTCTGCGCTCGCGGACTTTGACGATGTGGCGGCGGGCCTGCCCGTGCTCGCTGTCGTCGGCCGCCCCAACGTCGGCAAGTCCACCCTGGTCAACCGTATCCTCGGCCGCCGCGAGGCCGTCGTCCAGGACACACCCGGCGTGACACGCGACCGAGTGTCCTACCCCGCCGAATGGGCGGGTCGCGACTTCACGCTCGTCGACACGGGCGGCTGGGAGATCGACGTCAAGGGTCTGGATCGTTCCGTCGCCGAGCAGGCAGAGATCGCCGTCGACCTGGCCGACGCTGTCGTCCTCGTTCTCGACGCGACCGTTGGTGTGACGGCCTCGGACGAGCGCATCGTCGAGATGCTGCGCGCCAAGAAGAAGCCGATCATTCTTGCTGCCAACAAGGTGGACTCTCCCCTGCAGGAGGCCGACGCGGCCTACCTGTGGAGCCTTGGCCTGGGCGAACCCCACCCCATTTCTGCCCTGCACGGACGTGGCACCGGCGATCTTCTCGATGTCGTTATGGAGGTTCTGCCGACCGAGTCGGCCGTTGCCTCTGCCCTGCCCTCCGGCGGCCCCCGTCGCGTCGCGCTCGTCGGTCGCCCCAACGTCGGTAAGTCCTCCCTGCTCAACGCGCTGGCCGGCGGCGAGCGCGTCGTCGTGAACGAGCTCGCCGGCACCACGCGCGACCCCGTCGACGAGCTCATCGAGCTCGATGGCCGCTCGTGGTGGTTCGTCGACACCGCGGGTATCCGCCGCAAGATGCACCGGACGACAGGCGCCGACTACTACGCCTCCATCCGTACCCAGGCCGCGATCGAGAAGGCCGAGGTCGCCCTCGTCCTCATCGACGGTTCGACGCCGCTGACCGAGCAGGACGTGCGAGTCGTCCAGCAGGTCATCGATGCGGGCCGCGCGCTCGTCGTCGTCACCAACAAGTGGGACCTCGTCGACGAGGACCGCCAGAAGGAGATCAAGAACGAGCTCGAGCGCGAGCTGGTTCAGATCCAGTGGGCGCCGCGCATCAACCTGGCCGCGAAGACCGGCTGGCACACCAACCGCATCGTGCGCGCCCTCGACACTGCGCTCGAAGGCTGGGAGACTCGTATCCCCACCGGACAGCTCAACGCCTTCCTCGGTCAGCTCGTTGCCGCGCATCCCCACCCGCTGCGTGGCGGTAAGCAGCCCCGTATTCTCTTTGGCACCCAGGCCTCCAGCAAGCCCCCGCGCTTCGTGCTCTTCACGACTGGCTTCCTCGATCCCGGATACCGCCGCTTCATCGAACGTCGCCTGCGCGAGACTTTCGGCTTCGCCGGCACGCCGATTCAGATTTCGGTGCGTGTGCGCGAGAAGCGACGCAGGTAAGAACGCTCTGACACGTGGCCCGCTTCCCCCGGAGGCGGGCCACAGCCGTACCTGCACTCCCCTGGCGTGTATCCACAGCCTCGTTTCAACCGGCGTCGTTATCCACAAGCATCACGGCGCCCCTTGACCGGTGACCGCCACGCGCGCAGGATCGACACATGAACACTCCACTCACCCAATCTGCAGATCTCCCCCTAGCCTCCGGACTCACCCTGTGCGATGACGGGCTCATCCGGCCCACATGGGCCTCCCATGACGAGCTGTTACGCAGTTACTATGACACCGAATGGGGGCTCCCCGTCCACGACGAGGCTGGCGTCTTCGAACGTCTCGTCTTGGAAGGTTTCCAGGCTGGTCTCTCATGGCGCACCGTCCTGGCCAAACGGGAGGCATTCCAGCAGGCGTTTGACGGATTTGTTCCTGATCGCGTCGCCACGTTCACAAGCGACGACGTCGATCGCCTCGTGAACACACCCGGGATCATTCACAACCGCCGCAAGATCGAGGCTGCGATCAGCAACGCTCACGCGACGCTAGCTATGAGAAACAATCCGGAAGCGACGGACGGCCCCTCCCACCTCGGTGAGCTCGTCGGGTCGTATCGGCCGACGCGCGATCCCCGTCCACGCTCTCACAACGAGGTGCCCACACAGCTGCCGGAGTCGGTGGCTCTCGCCGCCGACCTCAAGAGTCGCGGTTTTAAATTCGTGGGTCCCACGACGATGCTCGCGCTGATGGCGGCGATCGGCATCGTCAACACCGATATCGTGGGAACGCACCGCAGGCCCCGCTGAGGCGCACTGCCACCGTCGTAGGCATCTTCACGCACTCGCGAAATCTGGCATGATAGTGCCATGGCATTGTCACAGAAGCTCCTCAGCCAGGACGAGATCGTCGTCCGCCACATGCACACCCACATCAAGAAGCTGCTACCCGCGATCATCGTGGAGTCGATCCTCGTGATCGCAGCGGCTGTCGGTTCTTTCTACGTTCCTGAGAACGCGCGTTACTGGGCGCTTCCGACCATTTGGATCGCCGTCCTCCTCCTGTCGATTCCGCTCATCCTTGTTCCCTGGATCAAGTGGATAACGACGACCTACACGGTGACGACGAAGCGAGTCATCACCCGCACGGGCATCATGAAGCGCACCGGTCACGATCTGCCGCTCACCCGCATCTCCGACATCCAGATCGAAAAGGACTTCGATGACCGGATCTTCGGCTGCGGAACCCTCGCCCTCCAGACCTCCGCTGACGATCCGTTGCTTCTACGCGACGTGCCGAAGGTTGAGACGGTGCAGGTCGAGATCTCCAATCTGCTCTTCCACGACATCCAGGGAGCTATCGACGCGGATCCGACGAGTTAATCACACCACGCCAAACCGCGTCCCCACATGCGAATAGACTGCTCTCATGTTCGATATTCATGGTTTCCAAATGACGGTCTTTAAGCTCCTGATCGGTGTCACCCTGATCGTCCTCCACCTGCGCCTCACGGGCAAGCAGCGGACGGTCCAGCTGACACCGATCGACTTTATCGGGAACTTTATCCTCGGTGGCGTTATCGGCGGCGTCATCTACAACCACGCAATCTCGTTCGCGGAGTACATCAGCTTCCTGCTCGTCACCTTTGGAATGATCTCCGGCCTGAACTACCTGATGTCGAAGTTCATGTCGACCCGCTCGCTCGTGATGGGAAAGGCGTACACGATCATCGAGGGCGGGCGTTTTACTCAGGACGCGCTCGACAACACGGATAACAAGCTCGACCCAGTCGAGTTTCTCGCAGAGCTACGCGGCATGGGCATCTTTTCACTGAGCGACATCAGCCTCGTACAACGCGAAGCCAACGGCTCCCTGACGGTACGGCGCAAGGGCGAGGGCGGCATCAACTACGTCCTGGTGTCCAGTGGCCAGGTCGTGACCGACAACCTCAACTTGGCACATCGCGACGAGGAATGGTTGCGCGCAGAGCTTTCGTCGGCAGGCGTCGGCGAAGTGGAGGATCTCTTCGTTGTCGAACTTGACGCCGACAACCGGCTGAACATCGTCTCTCAGACGGGAAACACAACTGCGATGACAGTGTCTGATCCGGCCATCAACGAGGTGACGATGGTGACCGAGTTCCAGAACCCGGAAACTGCGAATCCGACACTGGAGGACGTCGCGGCGGATCCAGGCAGTACCGAAGAGACTCCCGCGCAGTAAAAGACTAACCAACTGTGCGCACGTTCCCCGGCCTCGTTCTTCATTGGACGAGGCCGGGGCTGTACATCGGGCCAGCTCGCGCGGCTCGTGCGTCTATCGGTGTGTGCACTGGACGACGGGTGAATGCTCCGCGACCGCGCATGACCATCACCGTGGCCGCATAGATAAGCAGGTCGAAATCATCCCCGTTGACGACTTCGACCTATGAAACAGTTTACTGCGTTCCTTGAAGGAAATGTGTCCGTTGCTACGGGCGAATACCAGGACCCCTACCTGCAAAATTAGCTCAGAGATTAGCCAAAAACCCGCTTTTACCAGCCGAAATAGAACTGAAAAATACTGCGTCACATTTCGGTTACAAAGCGGAGCAATTCCAGGGTTCAGGGACCGAGGTCCCCACTGATCCACGGGACTAAAAGTCCTGATCAGCGCATACAAAAAACCACGAGAAACAAGTTCTCGTGGTTCTTTTCGTCGGGCTGGCGGGATTTGAACCCACGACCCCTTGACCCCCAGTCAAGTGCGCTACCAAGCTGCGCCACAGCCCGTATTCAGTTCGTCGCCGTAGCGACCTGTAGAACTATAGCGCACCTTGACGAGGAGAGGCAAGCCGACCATAGTGCGCCGCGACACACTGCCACCTCCTCCTGCCCCTACGTGAGATCAACTCGTGCCCGATGTCGGAAAACGGAACAAATGTTCAATGCGTGCGAGGCGACTACACTGGCATCTGTCCGCACACCTTGCATCCATGAGAGTTCCTTCTAATGAACAGTCGACGTCTCCTTTCCGGCACTGCGAGCCTTGCTCTGGCAGCCGCAGGCTTCCTTGCACCCGCGTTCATCACGCAGGAGTCTGCTGCGCTAGCGAGCCCGACGGTGAGCACGCTTGCAAGTGTCCCCGCGCAGGCGCCCACCAGCATCACTCCGGGAACGCACGCACTGACGCAGGCGGCGACAATGCCGGCGAGGCGCATCCGAATCCGCTCGCACTCCAACAATCCCACGATCACAATCATCTCCTGGATCCTGGCAATCCTCATTGTTGGTGGCGGCATTCTGGTCCGCTTCGTGATCTTCAAGGCCACTCAGCGCAACACGACCCCGCCGACGGCATTCAACGGCCCCAATGGTCCCCAGTACGGCGTGACAGGAAGCAACTATGGAACCCCTGGAACCGCCTACGGCACTGCTGGAGCCGGCTACGGCGCCGTGGGAACCGGATACGGTACGGCTGGACCCGGCTACGGCACTGCGGGAGCCGGATACGGGACCGCAGCGGACGCGGCACATCCAGGCTCCCCGGCATACGGCACCGGGGCCTACGGCAATCAGCAGGGCGTCCAGGGACCCTACGGAACAGGATTCTGAGCCCTTCACCGTGAGTGCCCCGTACCTTTCGGTACGGGGCACTCACGTATGTTGCTACTTATTCTCAGCGCGAGGCGTCGCGCGTCTCGAGATCGCGGTCAACGAAGACCAGGACAGCCTCGCAAACGCCTTCGATATCGAGTCCCGTGGAGTCAACGGTCTCGACACCGGGGGCGGCCACCATGAACTCGGAGACTTGCGAATCGGCCTTGTCACGGCCCTCGACCTGGGCCCGCACGATCTCCATGTGTTCCTCGCTGGCGTCCCCGTAGAGTTCGAGCGTCCGACGACGCAGACGGGCCTCCTGATCGGCGAGCAACAGAACACGAACATCCGCATCGGGGCAAACAACAGTCGTAATATCGCGCCCCTCAGCGATCATGCCGGAGCCCTCCTCACGGGCCTCCATCATGCGACGCCGCTGCTCCGTCGCCATCCACGCGCGCACGTCCAGATTCGTGGAGATGTGCTTGATCGCGAGGGCGATACGCGGCTCGCGAATCTCGAGGGTGATCTCACGATCGCCGATCCACACGTGCGGGTCCGACGGATCCGACACGAGACGCAGGGGCATACGAGCCGCTGCTGCGGCGACCGCCGCCGTGTCCTCCAGATCGATGCCTTCATCCAGGCAGTACCACGTGAGCGCACGGTACATGGCGCCCGTGTCCAAGTAGCCGATGCCCAGACGGGTCGCCAGAGCCTTCGAGACCGTGGACTTGCCCGAACCGGCCGGCCCATCGATGGCAATCGTGATGCCGACGCGGGAAATCGCGTCTCGACGCTGCGTGTCGTTCATCAAAACGTTCTCCTCACCGAGGTCGTTTAGTGGGTGATGAGTCGCCAACCCCGCTGTTGCAGGTCGGCGACAGCGCGGTCAGCGACCGCCGGGTCAATCATGACGCGGGCGACGCCTGCCTGTGCGCCCGCAGAGTGTTCCAGAACCAAGTCTTCGATGTTGATACCCGCCTCGCCGAGCTCGCTGAAAAGCCTACCGAGAGCACCCGGCTCGTCGGGGATGAGCACTTCGATCTCACGATACCGAGAAGGAGCACCACCGTGCTTGCCGGGAATGCGCGCGACTCCCTGATTCCCCGCGGTCATGACCCGATTGATCGCGCCCACGGAACCGCCGCGCAGGGGGCCAAGTTCAGCGGCCGCGTCAAGGTGCGTCAGCAAGTCATCGAGGTCGGTGCGCAGCTCCCGCAGGATGTCTGCAACCGGACCGGCATTGCCGGCCAAAATGGCTGTCCACAGGCGCGGATCGGACGCCGCAATGCGGGCGGTATCTCGCAGCCCCTGCCCCGCCAGCCCGAGCGCCTGGGCGGGGGCGTCAACAAGGCGCGCTGCGAGCATCGACGACACCAGCTGAGGAACGTGCGACACGAGAGCGACCGCATGGTCATGCGTTCCCGCGTTCATCTCGAGGGGCACGGCTCCAACGTCCGTCGCCAGCGCGCGCGCCACCAGCACAGCGCGCGGCCACGTCGACTCGTGTGCAACGATCACCCACGGACGTCCGTAGAACAGGTCGGCATCTGCGGCGCCCGCACCGCTGCGCTCACGACCTGCCATCGGATGCGAACCGACGTAACGCGAGGCTTCCTCGAGACGTCCTTCGTGCTCCAAGCCGCGTAGCACATCGGCTACAACCGCGTCCTTCACGGAGGCTACATCGGTGACGATCGCGTCGGGGAAACGCAGCAGCGATTCGACGATCACACGGTCAGCGACATCCGGTGGCGTCGCGACGACAACGATGGACGGCGCATGATACGAAGGCGTATCCGAGCCACACTCGCGAGAGCGCACCCCGGCCTCGGCGAGAACGTCACCGAACGCCTGCCCGGCACCCACGTCGGAGGCCAGGCGCAGCGAAGTGGGCGAGGCATCTTCGAGATAAACGCGCACTCCCCCGGCCCGCAGCGCGAGGCCCAGGGACGCACCCAGCAGACCCGATCCGATGATGAGAACCGGCCCAGCCGTTTGCACGACGCGCGCGCCGACGCCGTCCGAGGTGCTCACAGTCCGACGGCTCCGTACAGTGCGCTCAGCGCGTTGCCCTTGACGCGGCGGGTCGTGCCCTGCTTGAGGTGGTCGAGAGAGATCGGACCGAAGCCCGTGCGGACGAGCTCGCGCACCGGGTAGCCAACAGCCTCCATCATGCGGCGCACGAGGCGGTTGCGGCCCTCGTGCACAACGATCTCGACGGTCGTGATATCGCCGTAGGTGTCGACGATGCGGAAGGAATCAACCTTGATCGAGCCGTCCTCCAGCTCAATGCCATTCATGAGGGTGCGCTTGACGCCGGGCTTGACCTCGCCGTGCAGACGCGCCACGTAGGTCTTGCGAATCTCGTACTTGGGGTGCGTCAGACGGTTCGCCAGCTCGCCGTCGTTGGTCAGCAACAGCAGGCCCGACGTGTCGATGTCGAGGCGGCCTACGTGGTACAGACGCTCGGGGTAGTCGGCGATCAGGTCGGCAATCGTGGGGCGGCCCTCCGGGTCGCTCATCGTGGACACCGTGCCGATCGGCTTATTGACGGCCAGGACAATATGCTTCGTCTCATCCAGGATCAGGCGCTCGCCGTCCACGTGAATGACCTGCTTCGCCGGGTCCACGCGCACGCCCTGGTTACGGACCACGGTGCCATCGACGCTCACGCGGCCGTCGGCGATCATCTGTTCGGACGCGCGCCTGGATGCGACGCCAGCCTGGGCGAGCACCTTCTGCAGGCGCACTCCACCCTCGGTGTAGGGGTTAGCCCTCATAGTTCTTCCTCCAATTCCTCCAGCGCATCGGCGTCTGGCAGGTAGGGTGCCAACGGTACCAGCTCCGACAGGCTCATTAATCCCATTTTCTCAAGAAATTCCCCGGTCGTCCCGTACAGGCGCGCGCCAGACGGTGTCAGTCCCGTCTCTTCCACGAGGCCTCGGGCGAGCAGCGTACGCACGACGCCGTCCACATTCACCCCACGAATACGGCAGATTCGTGCCCTCGAAATGGGCTGACGATAGGCGATGACTGCCAGCGTCTCAAGAGCAGCCTGAGACAGGCGCGCGTGCGAGGAGCCGACGACGAAGCGCCCCACAATGTCCGCGTAGGCGCGCGCCGAATAGATGCGCCAGCCGCCCGCTACCTCACGAAGCTCGAATCCTCGGGGCTCGTGTGTGTCGTCCCCCAGGTACTCGGCGGCGAGGGCGCGCAGCTGTTCTTCCACTGCATCAACGCTGACGTCGAGGACATCAGCGAGGTCGGAAGCGGCAACCGGCTCAGAGGCGATCATGAGGATCGCTTCGATCGGAGCACGCAGGTCATTGTCAGTCATCGACGCCTTCTCCTTCGCTACTCATCGGGTCATCACGGAGGGACGAGTCCGCGTCATCGGCCCCCGTGTAGTCATCCACGTCGATATCGACGCTGCCGTCACCACCCGTCCACGTAATCGACAGCGTTCCGAGCGCGTCGTCCTGCTCGAACTCGACCGCGCCACGCCGGTAGAGCTCGAGAAGCGCGAGGAAACGCGAGACGACGACCGCGCGCGTCGGCGCGTCCTCGACGAGGTCGTGAAAGGTCATGCACCCCGCATCGGCCAGCATCGCCGAGACAATGAGGGCCTGCTCGCGCACGGGCACAACCGGATCGTGCAGATGGGCGACCTGAACCGTCGGGCTCGTCGATGACAGGGCATCGGCCGCCAAACGAGCAAGGTCTTCGGGGGTTGTCAGCCACCGAAGCTCGGGCAAGAGGCTCGCGAAATGCGGTTCGAGAGGCACATCCCTGGCGATGTAGGAGCCATACTCCCCCATCCGCGCGTCGAGATTCTTCGCCGCTTCTTTGAAAGCCCTGTACTGCAGGAGCCGCGAGAACAGGAGATCGCGGGCCTCCAGGTCAGCCTCGGACGCGTTCTCCTCCTCGTCGACGCTGGGCAGCAAATGCGCTGCCTTCATGTCGAGTAGCGTCGCCGCGACAACCAGGAACTCCGTCGTACGCGACAGATCCGGGGACGCCTTCATAAACGCGATAAACTCGTCGGTCACCTGCGCGAGCGCGACCTCGGTAATGTCGAGTTTCTTGCGCGCGATCAGCGACAGGAGAAGATCGAAAGGACCTTCAAAAACCGGGAGCGAGACCGCGAAGAGGTCAAACTCCCCCTGAACCTCGAGACTGTCAGGCCGCGTCGCCACGGGCGATGACTTCCCGCGCGAGTCGACGGTACGCGTGGGCGCCCGCGTGGTTGGGGGCGTAGGAGATGATCGGCTCGGTGGCCACGGAGGCATCCGGGAACTTGATCGTGCGCCCGATACGGGTATCGAACACGAGATCGCCGAAAGCCTCCTGCAGGCGCTGGAGGACCTCGCGCGAGTGCAGCGTGCGCGAGTCGACCATCGTGGCGACGATACCGTCAATCTTCAGGCGCGGGTTGATGCGATCACGCACCGTCTCAATGGTCTCGACCAGCAGGGCCACGCCACGCAGCGCGAAGAACTCGGCCTCGACCGGAACGATGACGCCGTGAGCTGCCGTCAGAGCATTGACCGCGAGCAGGCCGAGGGACGGCTGGCAGTCGATGAGGACCACGTCGTAGTCGGATTCGACATGACGCAGGACGCGAGCCAGAGCGCTCTCACGGGCGACCTCGTTGACGAGCTGGACCTCCGCCGCAGACAGGTCAATGTTCGCGGGGATAATGTCAAGGTTCTCCGTCGACGTGTGGCAGATCGTCGCCTTGACGTCAGCCTTCGGGTTCATGAGCAGCGTGTAAATCGTCTGTTCCATATCGAGCGCATTGATCCCCAGGCCGACAGAAGCGGCACCCTGGGGGTCGAAGTCCACGATCAGCACACGGCGACCATACTCGGCCAGCGCGGCACCCAGGTTGATGGTGGTCGTCGTCTTGCCGACTCCACCCTTCTGGTTGCACATCGCGATCACACGGGCGGGACCATGCCCCGACAGCGGCGCGGGCACGGGAAAATCGACCGGCTCTTCGTGCAGGTCGGGCGTCAGCGTAGGGTGCGAGTTCGTGGTCACGCCCCCATCCTAATTCATCACCGCGCGGATGCGTCGGTGCCACGCGCCCGAGGGTGCGAGAGCGTAAAGACTTCGCGCAGCGCGGCAGCAGTCACCTGCGTGTAGATCTGAGTCGTCGCCACCGACGCGTGCCCGAGAAGCTCCTGCACCTCTCGGACGGACGCACCTCCTTCGAGTAGGTGCGTCGCAAAGGAGTGCCGCAGCGTATGCGGGGACACCCGCTCCCCCAGCTGCGCAGCCTCCGCCGCGCGCCGGATCGCGGTCCATGCGCTCTGCCGGGACAGCGCGCCTCCCCGGGAGTTCAGGAAAAACGCGGTGGATCCCCGGCCTCGTGCGGCGAGGGCAGGGCGGGCGCGCACCCGATACGCGTCGAGGGCATCCACGGCGAACGACCCGACGGGAACGATCCGCTCCTTACGTCCCTTGCCGAACAGGCGCACGACAGGAACGTCTCCATCCAGATCAAGGTCATCGGCGCTGAGCGAGACGGCCTCGGAGACCCGGGCCCCCGTCGCATAGAGGAGCTCGAGGAGGGCAGCATCGCGCAGGCCGATCGGAGAGTCGTCGGCGTGGGCCGCGTCCAGCAGCCGTCCCACTTCGTCAACGGACAGGGCCTTGGGGAGGTGGCGCCCCTGACGCGGGGCATGCAACTGCGCAGCCGCATCGGTTCCAACAGCCCCCTCGGTCATCGCGTACTTATGGAGTCCGCGAATGGCCGCCGACGCGCGCGCCACCGACGAGGCAGCAGCCGGAGTTCCGGTGACCTGCCCAGATGCCAGGCGCATCGTGTAATCCTCAATATCCGAAGCGCCGACATCTTCGACGTTGGCTTTCCCTCGACTCTTCATGTCAAACGCGTAGCGGGCGACGTCGCGGCGATAGTTTGAAACTGTATGCGCGGACGCCCCTTTTTCGACGCGCAGATAGTCCACCCAGTCGCGGACGAGAGCTTCGAGGGATGTCATGGTGACAGGGTAAGCGACTATGCAACATATGTGCGTGAGCGCTATCGGCATGCGCACATTTTCGCTAGACTGTGACGCGGTAAACCATTTCCGCCCCAACGCTGGGGCCCAACCACTGGAGACCAACGTGTCACTTCACTGGGATCACATCGATGACGAAGCGGTCAAGACCGCTAAGCTCCTCGCCGCCGACGCCGTCGAGCAGGCCGGATCGGGCCACCCCGGTACCGCCATCTCACTCGCCCCCGCCGCCTACCTCCTCTACAACAAGGTCATGAACGTCGACCCGGCCGACCCGCGCTGGATCGGCCGCGACCGCTTCATCCTGTCGGCCGGACACTCGTCGCTGACCCAGTACGTCCAGCTCTACCTGTCCGGCTTCGGTCTCGAACTCGACGACATCAAGACGCTGCGCACCGCCGGCTCCCTGACCCCGGGCCACCCCGAGTACGGCCACACCAAGGGTGTTGAGATTACCACCGGCCCGCTGGGCACCGGCATCGCCTCCGCCGTCGGTTTCGCTATGAACGCCCGCCGCGTCCACGGCCTGCTCGATCCCGAGACCCCCCTCGGCGAGTCCGTCTTCGACCACAACGTCTACGTCATCGCCGGCGATGGTTGCTTCGAGGAAGGCGTCTCTGCCGAGGCCTCCTCCCTCGCGGGCACCCAGGAGCTGGGCAACATCACGGTCATCTGGGACGACAACCACATCTCCATCGAGGACGACACCTCGATCGCCTTCAACGAGGACGTCCTGGCCCGCTACGAGGCCTACGGCTGGCACGTCCAGCGCGTTGACTGGCTCGGCGAGGACGGCTCCTACGAGGAGAACACCGCTGCCCTGAACGATGCCCTCGACGCCGCCAAGGCCGAGACGAAGAAGCCTTCGCTCATCGCACTGCGCACCATCATCGGTTGGCCGACCCCCGGCAAGCAGAACACCGGCGGTATCCACGGCTCCAAGCTCGGCTCCGAGGCTCTCAAGGGTCTGAAGGAAGCTCTGGGCGCCGATCCCGAGAAGATGTTCGACGCCGACGCCGCGATCGTGGATGAGGTCCGCGCCCGCGCCGCTGCCCGCGCCGCGGAGTACCGCAAGGACTGGGACGCCCGCTTCGAGGCGTGGAAGGCCGCTCACCCCGAGCAGGCCGCCCTGCTGGAGCGCCTCCTCGAGGGCCGCCTGCCCGAGGGCTGGGAAGCCTCGCTGCCCACCTTCGAAGAGGGCAAGGCCATCGCGACCCGCGCCGCCTCCGGCCAGGTCCTCAACGCGATCGCCCCCGTGCTGCCCGAGCTGTGGGGTGGCTCCGCCGACCTCGCCGGCTCCAACAACACCTTCCTGAAGGGCGAGCCTTCGTTCCTGCCCGCGCACCGCTCCTCCTCGTCCTTCAGCGGCGACGAATTCGGCCGTAACCTGCACTTCGGCGTGCGCGAGTTCGCGATGGGCGCTGCCCTCAACGGCATCGCCGCCGACGGCTTCACCCGCGCCTACGGTGGCACGTTCTTCGTGTTCTCCGACTTCATGCGCGGCGCTGTGCGTCTCGCGGCCCTCATGGATCTTCCTGTCACCTACGTGTGGACCCACGACTCCATCGGCGTGGGCGAGGACGGCCCGACCCACCAGCCGATCGAGCACCTGGCCTCCTACCGCGCGATCCCGAACTTCGCTGTCGTGCGTCCCGCCGACGCCGCCGAGACGGCCGCGTCTTGGAAGGCCATCCTCGAGCAGTCCCACCCGGCCGCCATCATCCTGTCGCGCCAGAACCTGCCCAACCCCGCGCGCGGCGAAGGCACCGGCCTGGCCACCACCGAGGAGCTGGCGCGCGGTGCCTACGTCCTGGCAGACACCGAGGGCACGCCCGACGTGATCCTGCTGGCCTCCGGCTCCGAGGTCTCCGTCGCCCTTGAGGCGCGCGAGGCGCTGGCCGCCGAGGGCGTCGCAGCCCGCGTCGTGTCCGTGCCCTGCCTCGACTGGTTCGAGGCCCAGGACCGCGAGTACCGCGACTCCGTCCTGCCGCCGTCGGTGCGCGCCCGAGTCTCCGTCGAGGCCGGCATCGCCCTGCCGTGGTACCGCTGGATCGGCGACGCCGGCCGCGCGGTCTCCATCGAGCACTTCGGCGCCTCCGCGCCGGGAGAACTCCTCTTCAAGGAGTACGGCATCGACGCCGAGCACGTCGCCGCCGCCGCGAAGGAGTCCATCGAGGCCGCCCGTTCGTGACTTTGTAGTCAACTGAACTGAAGATAGGGCTGCTGGCGCGCGAGGGCGTGCCAGCAGCCCTATTCTCTTACACATGTGTGGGTCCTCGGTCCCGTTCCATTTCCCCCTGCGGGCGAAGCGTTCGGGCCCCGGCCTCTTCCTCACCTCTAGCGAACGGAGCGACCACTCGTGACCAACGAGATTCCCACCCTGCGTGATCCCCAAGATCGCAGGCTTCCGCGTATCTCCCCGCCGTGTGGCCTCGTCATCTTCGGCATCACGGGCGACCTTGCGCGCAAGAAGCTCCTTCCCGCCATCTACGACCTCGCTAACCGTGGTTTGCTCCACCCGGCGTTCTCCCTCACCGGCTTTGCTCGCCGCGACTGGAGTCCCCAGGACTTCGAGGAATACGTGCGCGCGTCCATCGAGGCGCACACCCGCACCGGCTTTAACGAGGGAACGTGGAACCAGCTGCGCTCTGGCCTGCGCTTCGTCTCGGGCACCTTCGACGACCCGGAGGCCTACCGCCAGCTGGCCGACACGGTCGCCGAGCTCGACCGCTCGCGCGGCACCGGCGGCAACCACGCGTTCTACCTGTCTATTCCGCCGTCGTACTTCCCCGTCGTGGCCAAGCACCTGTCCGACACGGGCCTCAACAAGCGCCAGGGTCGCGAATGGCGTCGCGTCATCATCGAGAAGCCTTTCGGACACGACCTTGAGTCCGCGCAAGAGCTCTCCAACGTCATCTCGCAGATCTTTGACGAGCAGGATGTCTTCCGCATCGACCACTACCTGGGCAAGGAAACCGTCCAGAACATCATGGCGATGCGCTTCGCGAACGCCATGTTCGAACCCCTCTGGAAGGCGAACTACGTCGATTCCGTGCAGATCACGATGGCCGAGGACATCGGCATTGGCACGCGCGCTGGCTACTACGACGGCATCGGCGCGGCTCGCGACATCATCCAGAACCACCTGCTCCAACTGATGGCGCTGACCGCCATGGAGGAACCCGTCCACTTCACGCCCGAGGAAATCCGGGCGGAGAAGGAGAAGGTGCTCTCCGCGGTGCGCCTACCCGAGGACCTGTCCATCGATACGGCTCGCGGGCAGTACGCCGGCGGCTGGCAGGGCGGTGACCAGGTGCGCGGCTATCTCGAGGAGGACGGCATTCCGGCCGACTCGACCACCGAGACCTTCGCGGCGATCAAGCTCTTTGTGGACACGCGCCGCTGGGCAGGCGTGCCCTTCTACCTGCGTGCCGGCAAGCGCCTGGGCAAGCGGGTCACCGAGATCGCAGTCATCTTCAAGCGCTCGGCCCACGTGCCCTTCGGCAACTCCGATCTCAGCGAGTCCGGCCAGAATGCGCTCGTTATCCGCGTCCAGCCGGACGAGGGCCTGACCCTCAAGCTCGGCGCGAAGGTGCCGGGCACGTCCATGCAGGTGCGTGACGTGACCATGGACTTCGCCTACGGCCACGCCTTCACGGAGGACTCGCCCGAGGCCTACGAGCGTCTCATCCTGGACGCACTCGTCGGCTCCGCTCCCCTCTTCCCGCACCAGCACGAGGTCGAGGCCTCATGGAAGATCCTGGACCCGATCCTGTCCTTCTGGGAGACCCAGGGCCAGCCCGAACCCTACGCTCCCGGCGCCTGGGGTCCCCAATCCGCGCACGACATGCTGGCCCGCGACGGCCGTTTCTGGAGGCTCCCGTGATCATCACCCTGAAGAACACCACGTCGGCCGAGGTTGCCTCCCGCATCGTGGAGCTGCGCGACGAGCGCGGTTCCGCCGCTCTGAGTCGTGTCCTCACGCTGCTCATCTGCGTGCCAGACCTCATCGATGTCGACAACGCGATCGAGGTCTCCGACGCCGTCTCGCGCGAGCACCCCTGCCGCGTGATCGTCATCGTCGAGCCCGAGTCCACCGAGGGCACGGCTCGACTCAATGCCCAGATTCGCGTGGGTGACGCGGCGGGATTGTCCGACATCATCATCCTCGAGCCTCGCGGTGCGGCTGCATCGAACATCGACTCGCTCGTCATGCCGCTTCTCCAGTCGGATACGCCGGTCGTTACGTACTGGCCGGTCGTTCCCCCGCAGAACCCGGGCGCGCACCCGCTTGGTCGTCTCGCGGTCAAGCGCATCACCGATTCGCGCGCAACCGAGTGCCCCATGGACACGCTCTCCGCGCTGTCGGCCGTCTACACCCCCGGCGACACGGATCTCGCGTGGGCCGGCGTTACGCTGTGGCGGGCGCTGCTCGCCGCCGTCGCAGAGGACTTCGACCGCCTGCCCACGTCGATCCGCGTCGCGGGTAACGCCACGCACCCCTCACCCTTCCTCGTAGCCGCGTGGCTGCACCATCAGCTCGGCGTGCCCGTCGAGCGAGTCGTGGATCCCGAGGCCCTCACGATCACAGACATCACGTTCTTCTTCGACGACGACACGACCGTCTCGCTGTCGCGTAGCGCCTCCTCGTCGGTCGCGCGCCTGTCGCGCCCCGGCCTCGAAGATCGCTCCGTAAACCTCGCGCGCCGCTCCGTGCAGGACTCCCTCATGGAGGATCTGCGTCGCATGGATCCGGACGTCTACTATGGCGAGCTCCTCACGAAGGAACTCCCGCGGCTGGCTGCATGCTCTGAGGGCGAGTGACGATGGTGGCTGTCCACACGCTTGAGGTCTACCCGACCGTCGAGGAACTGAACGAGGCCGTGGGCCGTGCGTTCCTCGCTCGTCTCAGTACGCTCATCGACGAGGCCGGGGCCGGTTCTCGCATCAACCTGGCCATCTCTGGGGGCGCGATCACGACGAGCCTGCTGCCCTCGTTGCTTCCGTTTGTTGGCGACGTCGATTGGTCCCGCGTGCGCGTGTGGCTTGTCGACGAGCGTTATGTGCCCGCCAGCGACGAGGAACGCAACGACGATCAGGCGTGGGAGGGCTTCTTCCACGCGGCCGCCGGCGTTGAGTTCGTGCGTATGCCGTCCTCGGATGCATCCGCGGCTGGCGGCGGCTCTCTCGACGAGGCGACAGCGGCGTTTGCTGCCACGTGGCGCGAGCTCATGGGCGAGCACTCCTTCGACATCGCACTGATCGGCATGGGACCCGACGGGCACATCTGCTCGCTCTTCCCGGGCCGCGTCGACATGGACGAGGCTTCCCCAATTCTGGCGATCCGCAATTCCCCGAAGCCTCCGCCTGAGCGCATCACGGTGTCGATGCCCGTCATGCGTGCGTGCGGCGAGGTGTGGCTGACGACGGCGGGTTCCGCGAAGGCAGATGTCCTCGGACGAGCCTTCGCAGGCACGTCGCCCCTCGACCTACCGGTTGCGGGCATCCTCTCCCCCACGACGCGCGTCTACCTCGACGAGGCGGCTGCCGCGAAGATCGCACAGAGCTGACGTCTCACACCTATGACATCAATCGGGGGCGGCGATTGCTGCCCCCGATTGTTCTGTCGTCGATGGCTGTCACCAGCCTCACCCAGCTGATGTGGTGTATACGCCGCTCACTGAAGCGCCGATAGAGCGTAGATGGCAACCGTGGCCAGCGCCCACAGCCCCATGATCACCGCATACGGCCACCAGTAGCGGCGCGATATAGCGATGAACTCACGGATAAACGCGGTCGGGAAATAATAGCCGGCTGTCTTCGAGCCCAGGCCATCCGCATTGAAGCCCACCGCGCGGGCATACATCGCCGTACGGAACACGTGATAGTCACTTGTAACCAACGCGGCTCGCGGCAGATTACCCTCACTGAGCTGTGCGATGAGATCCCGTGAATACGTGAGGTTCTCCCACGTCGTCGTCGAACGGTCTTCCAGCACAATGGCGGAGTCAGGCACCTCGCGGGAGCGCAGGTACCGCGCCATAGCCTCGGCCTCGGAGATCTCTTCGTCAGAGCCCTGCCCGCCGGACGGAATGAAAGTTCCACGCTTTTCTTGCTTGATCCACAGGTCATACGCGCGATCAACACGCCCCCGCAGCAACGGGGTTAGCTCGGTTCCATTCAGACCCGCACCGTGGATAACAATGAAGTCGTACTGGCGCTTGCGGGGCAGCGAACGGTACAGCCAGGAATACAGCAGCAACGCTGTAAACGATAGAAAAAACCACGCGCCGCAGAGAGTCATCGCAAACAGGAAGCCGAGGACGAATCGATGAGCTCCAAGGATTAAAGCGGCAGGAACAGCAAGGAACCACGCCACAATCGCGCAGGCAAAGAGCAGTGGAAGCCCATGTGACAGCGAAAATCCTTCGCGGCGTACCAACTGCACCTCGTTGACAAGCATGAAGATGATCGTTATGAACGGCGCCAAAGCAATAGCAAGTGCAATCGGTAGCGTGATCCACCACTGATCAAGCTGTAATGCCAACGCCCCAAGAGCAGACGCACACAGGAAAACGAAGAAAAACGCGTTGCGAAACTGACGGGGTTCGCGACGGTACGACCACACAAAAATGGCTCCCCACACGAGGGTGGGGAGCCACAGGACGATGTCGACCACGACGGTCAGCCACCGAATTTCGCGAGAAGTGCGTAACCGATGATGCACACCAGCCAGATGAGCAGCGTGCCCAGGGTGATGCGGTTCAGGTTACGCTCGGCAACGCCGGAGGAGCCGGCCGACGAGGAGATGCCACCACCGAACATGTCCGACAGACCGCCGCCCTGTCCCTTGTGCATCAGGACGGTCAGAGTCAGCAGGATGCTGGTCAGGAAGATCAGAACGATCAGCGTGTTGTTCAGAATGGTCACAGTCAATCCAGTTTCTATCGCAGTTCACCCCGGATCGGGGCACATATGGCTTTAGTTTAACTGAGAATGCCGGTGGGGCCAACCGGCACACCGGTTGGCCCCACCTCGCGTCCGCTCCGACCCGGCTGACGTGGCCAGGCGGAGTGAGTGCGCGACGGTTTCTCAGGCGTAGAACGTCGCCATGGCGGCGAAGGAGTCAGCCTTGAGGGACGCGCCGCCGACGAGGCCGCCGTCGACGTCGGGCTGAGCCATGAGCTCCTTGATGTTGTCGGGCTTGGCGGAGCCACCGTAGAGGATGCGGGTGGACTCGGCGGTCTCGGCGCCGAAGTCCTCGGCCAGGGCGGCGCGGATGGCGCCGCACACTTCCTGGGCGTCCTCGGCGGAAGCGGTCTCGCCGGTGCCGATGGCCCAGATGGGCTCGTAGGCGATGACGATCTTGGCGACCTCTTCGGCCTTCCAGCCGGCGAGGGCGGCGCGGATCTGGCCGAGCACGAACTCGACGTAGGTGCCGGCCTTGCGGACCTCGAGGGCCTCGCCGCAGCACAGGATCGGGGTCATGCCGGCGTCGAAGACCTTGCGGGCCTTGGCGCCGACGAGCTCGTCGGACTCGCCGTGGTACTCGCGACGCTCGGAGTGGCCCATGACCACGTAGGAGACGCCGAGCTTGGTCAGCATGTCGGTGGAGATTTCGCCGGTGTAGGCGCCGTTGTCGTGGATCGACACGTCCTGAGCACCGTACTTGATGCCGAGCTCGTCGGCGTCAACGATGGTCTGGACGGTGCGGATGTCGGTGAACGGCGGGATGACGAGCACCTCGCACTTGGAGTAGTCGTGGCCTGCGTCGGACAGGGCCATCGCCAGGCCCTGGACGAGGTGGTTAGCCTCGAGGTGATCGAGGTTCATCTTCCAGTTGCCGGCCATCAGGGGGGTACGTGCCATGAGTCAGTCCTCCAGAACTGCGATACCGGGCAGAACCTTGCCCTCGAGGAGCTCGAGGGAGGCGCCACCACCAGTGGAAATGTGGGAGAAGGTGTTCTCGTCGAAGCCGAGCAGGCGCACGGCCGCGGCGGAGTCGCCACCGCCGATGACGGAGAACATGGAGCCCTTGGAGAGGGCCTCGGCGACGGCGCGCGTACCGCCGGCGAAAGCGTCGAATTCGAAGACGCCCATGGGGCCATTCCAGGCCACGGTCTTCGCGCCTCCCAGCTTCTCGGCGAAAAGCTTCTGCGATTCGGGGCCGATGTCCAGACCCATCTGGTCGTCGGGGATCGCGTCGACCTTCACGACGGTCGCGGGCGCGTCGGCCGCGAACTCGGGGGCGACGATGACGTCGACGGGCAGCACCAGGTCGACGCCACGCTCGGCGGCCTCGGCGATGTAGCCCTTGACGGTGTCGATCTGGTCTTCCTCGAGGAGGGACTTGCCCACCGAGTGGCCCTGAGCGGCCAGGAAGGTGAAGACCATGCCGCCGCCGATGAAGAGCATGTCGGCCTTCTTCAGCAGGTTGGCGATAACGCCCAGCTTGTCGGAAACCTTGGAGCCGCCGAGGACGACGCCGTAGGGGCGCTCGGGGTCACCGGTCACCTTAGACAGGGACTCGATCTCCTTGAGGACGAGCAGGCCGGCGGCAGAGGGCAGCAGCTTGGCAATGTCGTAGACGGAGGCCTGCTTGCGGTGGACGACGCCGAAGCCGTCGGAGACGAAGGCGTCACCGAGCTTGGCGTACTCACGGGCCAGCTCCTCGCGCTCCTCGTCGACCTTGGAGGTCTCGCGCGCGTCGTAGCGGACGTTCTCGAGCAGGGCGATCTCGCCCTCACCCAGGGCGGCGACGGTCTCGGTGGCCGACGGGCCCACGACGTCGGAGGCCAGCGTGACCTTCACGCCGGACAGCTCGGCGAGGCGCGTGGCGACGGGGGCCAGCGAGAAAGCGGGATCGACCTGACCCTTGGGGCGGCCGAGGTGGGCCATGATGACGACCTTGGCACCGGCGTCGGTGAGGGTCTTGAGGGTCGGCAGCGCCGCGCGGATACGGCCGTCGTCGGTGATGACGCCGTCCTTGAGCGGAACGTTGAAGTCGGAGCGGACGAGGACGCGCTTGCCGCGCAGGTCGCCCAGGGTGGAGATGGTCCTCACGAGGAGTCCTTTCGGTCTGAAGGCGGTGGCGATGTACGAGATGCCCGTGCACGAGCGTGCACGGGCATCTCGCTGATCAGCTCATGGCTGGTGTATCAGCTGTGTGCTCAGGCGAGCTTGGAGCCGATGAGGGCGGTGAGGCGAACGAGAGCGTTCGAGTAGCCCCACTCGTTGTCGTACCAGGACAGGACCTTGACGAGGTTGCCGATGACCTTGGTCTCGGTGGCGTCGAAGATCGAGGTGTGCGGGTCGCCCACGATGTCGGTGGAGACGATCGGATCCTCGGTGTACTTCAGAACACCCTTGAGCTCGCCCTCGGCGGCGGCCTTCACGGCAGCCTTGACGGCCTCGACGGAAACCTCGTTCTTCGCGATGAAGGTGAGGTCGGTCAGGGAGCCGGTCGGAGTGGGGACGCGGACGGCGAGGCCATCGAACTTGCCCTCGAGCGCGGGCAGAACCAGGGCAACAGCCTGGGCAGCACCGGTCTTGGTGGGGATCATGTTCAGGGCCGCGGCGCGGGCGCGACGCAGATCCGAGTGGGGGGCGTCGA
>JAHACW010000019.1 GCA_018375675.1 Actinomyces sp.
GTCTGAGGCGGGCTTCGCTATTCATCGTGACATCCCATACAATTCAGTTACGACGGGCTTCAGGGGCCCGCGGACAACAGGATTTCATTACCCGAGGAGGGGTCATGGCTCAGGTCGCATGCGGCATCGATATCGGCGGATCGGGCGTCAAGGGCGCGCTCGTTGATCTGGAAACCGGTGAGTACATCGGCAATCAGGTTCGAATCCCCACCCCAGACCCCGCGACTCCCGACGCCGTCGCTGCGGTGTGCCGCGAGGTCATCGACCAGCTTGACGTCAAGATCAGCGTTCCGATCGGCGTGACCTTCCCCGCCCCCGTCTTTGACGGCGTCATTCCCTACATGGCGAACCTCGACCAGTCGTGGGTCAACGTCGACGTCGACGAGCTCATGGAGCGCTACCTGGGCCGCTCCGTCGTCGCACTGAACGACGCGGACGCCGCGGGCATCGCCGAGGTCGCCTACGGCGCAGCCAAGGGCCGCGATGGCGTCATTGTGTTTACGACCCAGGGCACCGGAATCGGCTCGGCGATCATCGTCAACGGCACTCTCCTCACCAACACCGAGCTCGGCCACCTCGAGATCGACGGCACCGACGCGGAGAAGAACGCCTCCTCGGGCCAGAAGACCCTCCAGGGCCTCGACTGGGAGCAGTGGGCACAGCGCCTCCAGCGCTACTACAGCCACGTTGAGTTCCTGCTGAACCCCGACCTCTTCGTGGTCGGCGGCGGCGTGTCGGAGAACCACGAGAAGTTCATGCCGCTCCTGGATCTGAAGACGCCGATGATCCCCGCGAAGCTGCTCAACACCGCCGGCATCGTCGGTGCCGCCTACTACGCGGCGCAGCACAGCGCCTGATCGCGGACGCACCGAGCACGCAGAAGGACCCCGACGCGAGTCGGGGCCCTTCTGGCATCTGTCGGCCTATACGCCGGGTTCTGTCACGCACGCCGTTACCGGTCGTGCGGTGGCGACCATCTATCTAGGACCGCCGTTACCGACGGCCTCCAGCAACCTACCCGCAGGCATTGGACGGGCCGCCCTGCCTGCTGCTCGGTCTTGCTCCGGGTGGGGTTTACCTAGCCGACGCGGTCACCCGCGCCGCTGGTGAGCTCTTACCTCACCTTTTCACCCTTACCGACGCATGCGCGCCGGTGGTTTGTTTTCTGTGGCACTGTCCCGCGGGTTACCCCGGGTGGCTGTTAGCCATCACCCTGCCCTGTGGAGCCCGGACGTTCCTCGAGCGTTTCCGCGCGCGGCCGCCCAGCCGGCAGATCCGCATCGATCATAGCGCGCGTGGTCCCACCCCCGCGATAGGGTGGACACCATGCTGATCTGGTTGCCCCCATCGGAGGGAAAGAACGCGCCCGCACAGGGCCCGTCTCTCGATGTCAACGCACTGTCCCGTCCCAGCCTCACAACGAGCCGTGGCACTGTGTGCGAGACTCTCCAGGCTCTCGGGGACGGCCCCGCAGCAGCAGCCATCCTCAAGGTTGGCGCACGCATCGACCTGTCCGTGAACACCGCGCTCGATTCCGCCCCCTGTGCCCCGGCCTCGTCCCTGTTTACCGGGGTGCTGTACGAGGCGATCGAGGAGTGCGCGCCGAACGCCTGGGCAAGCACAGGCGCGGAACACGTGTCGATCTTCTCTGGGCTCTTCGGCGTCCTCTCCCCTAGTGACTTCATTCCGGACCACCGCCTTGCGATGGGTGTGTCGCTACCCGAGCTTGGCGTCCTGTCGACCTGGTGGGCGCCACGACTCGATGAGGCCCTGTCCGCCGAGGCATCGGAACGCATCATTATCGATGGGCGATCCGGCCCGTATCGCGCCGCGTGCAAGGCCCCGTGGGCGCGCGTCTGGGAGCTGCGCGTCGAGCGCGAGGCGGACGGCAAGCGCTCGGTCATCTCCCACGATGCGAAGCGATGGCGCGGCGCCATCACCGGACTCCTACTCGCCTCTGACGGCTTTCGCGCCGAGGAGACCTCGGCAGCGGAGAAGGCCCTAGAGGAAGCCGCGTACTCACTGTCACTGGGGGATACGAAGGGACACGAACACCGCGTCACTGACGTGGAATACGGCCCTGAAAAACCGACGAAAAAGGGCGGATCGACACGCACAGTCACGTTGGTCACGCACTGAGCGGTAGGCTATCCTTTTTCCGGAACCTGCAAGGTGCAGGACCGGCCAACGCATCGGCTATCAAACGGAAACCATAGGCATGATCAACGAGGACTACCTGGCCAATATTCGGCCCACCCACCGTCAGCTCCAGTGGCAGAAAATGGAGATGTACGCGTTCATCCACTTCGGCATGAACACGATGACGGACCGCGAGTGGGGCGAGGGCCACGAGGATCCGGCCCTGTTCAACCCGGGCAGCGTCGATGTCGATCAGTGGATGCGCGCCCTCGTTAGCGCCGGGATGAGCGGCGTAATTCTCACGTGCAAGCACCACGACGGTTTCTGCCTGTGGCCGTCGGCCTACACGAAGCACTCGGTGGAGTCTTCACCATGGAAAGGCGGGCGCGGTGACCTCGTGCGCGAGGTGTCCGACGCGGCCGCGCGTCACGGCCTCAAGTTCGGCGTGTACCTGTCCCCCTGGGACATGACCGAGCCGACCTACGGTCAGGGCGAGGCCTACAACGACTTCTACATCAACCAGCTCATCGAGCTGCTTACCCACTACGGCCCTGTCTTCTCCGTGTGGCTGGACGGCGCATGCGGCGAGGGCCCCAATGGCAAGGTGCAGGTCTACGACTGGCAGCGCATCTACGACACGGTTCGCGCGCTGGCCCCCGAGGCCGTCATCTCGGTGTGCGGCCCGGATGTGCGCTGGTGCGGCAACGAGGCGGGCTCTGTGCGAACCAACGAGTGGTCGGTCGTTCCCGCTTCTCTGCGCGAGGCTGAGCGCACCGCCGAGAAGTCACAGAAGGCCGACGACGGCGAGTTCTCTCGTCAGGTGACTTCCGGCGACGAGGAGCTGGGCTCGCGCGAGGCGTTGGCCGACTACTCCGGTCCCCTCGCCTGGTACCCCGCCGAGGTCAACACCTCGACCCGCAAGGGCTGGTTCCACCACGACGTCGAAGACTCCCAGGTGCGCAGCGTCGAGGAACTGTTCTCAATCTGGAAGGGCTCGGTCGGCGGTAATGCCACCTTCCTCCTCAACGTTCCGCCGAACCGCGATGGTCTCCTCGCGGACGCCGACGTCGAGGTCCTGGCCCGCCTGGGTGAGAAAATCGCTGACTTCCGCTCGCGTCGCATCGAGGCATCCCGCGAGGACGAGGGTGACGCCATTACCCTGCGCTTTGACGCACCGCACGTGGTCGGCGCAATCGTCCTTGAGGAGGACATCGCCCAGGGGCAGCGCATCGACGAGGCCGTGGTGACTGCCCGCGTCGACGGCGATAACGAGCAGGAAATCGCACGCGTGCACTGCGTGGGCTACCGCCGCATTGTCACCCTGGAAAAGCCCGTGACCGCCACCCAGGTGCGGGTGACGGTCACGAAGAGCAGGCAGGGTTTCTACCTAGCGGACTGTTTCGCTATCGAGGCCTGAGCCTCAGCGCGGCGTGTTCGCCGCAGTGCGCACGACGATCTGCGCCGTGTCTTCGGTCAGGTAGAGTTCGTCGGCGGGCGTGAGTCGAATGCGCTCGAGCTCCATCGGGCTCAGGTCGGCGGCGACACCGATTCCGTAGCCGTCGCGGACCTCGATGACGGCGAGAGCGCCGTTGCGGCGGCGAGCATCCTCGTATTCCTCGATCAGGGCGGCGGGCAGGCGCTCCGCGAGCTCGCGACGCGCGGCGATGACGCGGCGCAGCTCGTCGTCAGAGTCGGCGACGTCGGCCTCGAACTGAGCCTTAAGGGCCTCGATGTCGGCGGCAATGGCCTGGGCCTCGGCCTTCATCTGGTCCTGAGCCGCGCGGGCTGCCTCGACGCGTTCCTCGGCCTCCACCTGATCGTCCTCGAGCTTGGCGAGGCGGCGGTCCATCTGGGCGATCTCGTGTTCCATGGCCGAAATGTCCCGCAGCGGCACCTGGTTGTTGTCGATGCGGCTCTGCTGGCGCTTGCGACGCTCGGAAACCTTCGCGATCTCTTCTTCGATGCGGGTCACCTCACGCATCGTGTCCGCAATGACGGCGCTCTGGCTGATGGCGGCGCGCTGAAGGTCAGCGACGCGGCCGGCAAACTCGCGAACCGTCGCGTGCGCGGGGTGAGAATCGCGCTTGTGGCGCAGCGCCGACTCCTTCTGGTCGAGCTTCTGGAGCTCGATAAGCTCGAGCTGGTCGGTGTGCGATGCTTTCACGCTAGTTCTCCCTGGGTGACTCGGTGGCTGGTCCATGGCTCGGTGACAATCGTAGAGACTTCCACGCGAAGTTCCACATCGGCGGCGCGGGCCGCCTCGCGTATCTTGCGTGCGAGGACGGGGAGCCACGGGGACTCCGTCGCCCAGTGGGATCCGCACAGCAACGCGGGAGCGCCGCCCTCGAGGTGTTCGGACGCGGGGTGATGGCGTAGATCTGCCGTGAGGTACACGTCAACTCCAGCAGCACGCGCCGCCTCGAGCGCGCTATCCCCCGCGCCGCCCAGAACGGCTACGCGCTGCACCGTGGCGCTCTCATCGCCACCAACAAAGAGACCGGAGGGGCCCGCAGGCAGCACGGATGCAACGTGGTCAGCGAAGGCGCCGAGCGTGGACTCGTCGACGGTGCCGACGCGCCCGAGGCCGATCTCGTGCCCCTCGGCGTCGGTGCCACACGGCTCCAGCGGCGTGGTATCGCGCAGGCCGATCAGATCGGCGAGCGCCGTCGCGACGCCGTCGCAGGCCACATCCGCGTTGGTGTGCGCGTTAAACAGTGCGATACCGGAGCGGATCAGGGTCGTGACGACGCTCCCCTTCGGGTCGGTCACCGGCAGGAAGGACGCGCCACGCAGGAGCAGCGGGTGGTGCGTGATCACCATGTCGTAGGATTCCCCGTCACCGGACGGACCGGCGACGGCCTGAGCGGCAATAGCCGCGGTGGGATCAAGCGCGAGGAGAATTGACCGCACGGGCGCGGCAGGATCACCAACGATGAGGCCGACGCGGTCCCAGGACTGGGCCGTAGCCGCTGGGTACCAGGACTCCATGAGGGCCATGACGTCGCCAACAGTCCAATTCGATGCGGACGTATCGACCGAGGCAGTACGGCCGTTGGGGTGAGACGAAGACTGCATGCGTCAAGCATACCGGACCCCCATCTAGCAAGGGACCCTGCCCGCGACTATGATCACAACGTGCAGATTTTGAGCCTACTCGACCAGGGGTTGGTCGATTACACGCAGGTTGACGCGCTTCAGCGCTCCCTGCACGAGGAGGTCCTCGCCGGTGGCGAGGACACGCTCATCGTTTCTCAATTTACGCCCACCTGGACGGCGGGCCGCCACACGAAGCCTGAGGACATTCCTTCCACGACTGTTCCCGTGATTCGCACCGACCGCGCTGGTTCCGCGACGTGGCACGGACCCGGACAGGTCGTCGTCTACCCCGTCGTTCGCCTGCGCGAGCCCGTCGACCTCGTGCAGTGGATCCGTGCTGTCGAAGCCTCGGTCATCGACACCGTCCGCGAGGTCTGGGGCCTGCCCGTTCACCGCGTCGAGGGCCGCGCGGGCGTGTGGCTGACCGAAGAGGGGCGCCGCGACCGCAAGATCTGTGCGATTGGCCTGAAGGTGGCGCGCGGAGCGACCCTGCACGGCATCGCCCTGAACGTCGACATCGACCCGGCGCACGCCTTCGAGGGCATCATCCCCTGCGGCCTCACGGACGCCGACGTGACCTCCCTATCGTGGGAGGGTGTCCACACGACGGTTTCCGACGCCGCATCCGAACTTCTCCCTCGCATGGTGGAGCACATCTCCCCGTGCCTGGCGACCACTCCCACTTCCGTTTCCTACACGACGAGGTCAACGCTATGAGTACCCTGCCCGATCCCGAAGGACGCAAGCTCCTGCGCATCGAGGTGCGTAACTCGCAAACTCCGATCGAGAAGAAGCCCGAGTGGATCCGCACGACCGCCAAGGCTGGCGAGAACTACCAGGATATGCGCTCGCTCTCGCACGCGAAGGGCTTGCACACGGTGTGCGCCGAGGCCGGCTGCCCCAACATTTACGAGTGCTGGCAGGATCGCGAGGCGACCTTCCTGCTCGGTGGTGCCCTGTGCACGCGCCGCTGCGACTTCTGCGATATCGCGACCGGCCGTCCCACGGAATACGACAAGGACGAGCCGCGTCGTATCGCCGAGTCCGTGCGCGACCTTGACCTGCGCTACGTGACGATCACGGGCGTGACCCGAGACGACCTGCCCGACGGTGCCGCGTGGCTCTATGCCGAGACCTGCCGCCTCATCCACGAGCTCAACCCGGGCACGGGCGTGGAGCTCCTCGTGGACGACTTCCGCGGCCAGGCAGAGTCGATCGACATGGTCATCGAGGCCGGTCCGCAGGTGTTCGCGCACAACCTCGAAACGGTGCCGCGCATCTTCAAGAAGATTCGCCCCGCCTTCAACTACGACCGCTCGCTCGCGATGATCAAGCGCGCCCACGACGGTGGCATGGTCACCAAGTCGAACCTGATTCTGGGCATGGGCGAGACGCGCGAAGAGATCAGCGCCGCCATGCGCGACCTGCATGCATCGGGCTGTGACCTGCTGACTCTCACGCAGTACCTGCGTCCCTCCCCCCTGCACCACCCGATCGACCGCTGGGTCCACCCCGAGGAGTTCGTCGAGCTGGCAGCCGAGGCCGAGGAGCTGGGCTTCGCGGGCGTCATGGCCGGCCCGCTCGTGCGTTCCTCGTACCGCGCGGGTCTGCTGTGGGCCAAGGGCATGCGTGCCCGTGGCTTCGAGATCCCCGAGCAGCTGCGCCACATCGAGAACTCCGGGTCGACGCTGCAGGAGGCCGGCTCCGTCCTGGCACGCTTGAAGGAGCGCTCGGAGCGTCACGCGGCGATGGCCGCGACGGCCGCTTCGGCCTCGTGATCCCCGACTATTCGCCCGCGCGAGCGCTGCTTGCCGCCGCCCGCAGGCACCCAGGTCGACGCTCCCTCGTGGATGCGCTGACGGGTCAGGAGTGGAACGTGCGCGAGGCCGCTGATACGGTCGCGCGCTTGGCCGGGGCCTTCGAGGAGGCCGGTATCGGCGAGGGCACGCGCATCGCCGTCATCGGCGCGAACTCGCCGTGGCACTACATCGCCGCCGTGGCTGCCTCGTGGCTACGCGCGGTCACGGTTCCCCTGTCCCCGCGTATGCCATCGGCTGCGCTCGCCTCGATGTGCGAGCAGGCGGGCGTCTCGTGGGTGTTTCTCGACGAGGCCTCTTCCGCCCACGCTCCCGCGCTGACCGATGCAGGCGCACAGGTCGCGTCATTGACGGATCTGGCCGCGTGGGTGGATCGCGCGGCGCCCATCGAGAAGACTCCCGCGCACTGCGGGACCGAGCTCGCCGCCATCTTGTTCACGTCGGGATCGACGGGCACTCCTCGTCCCGTCGAGCTCACGCACGAGGTCATGTGGTGGGGATCGACGAACTTTCGGGAGGGCTTCGACTACGCGCCGACGTCGTCGGTCGTGGGCGTATGCGCGCCCGCGAGCCACATCGGAGGCTTCAACGGCACCTCGATGGACGTGTGGACGCACGGCGGCACCCTGGTCACGCTCGGTTTTCCAGGCTCCTTCGACGCGCGCGGCGTCATCGACGCGATCGAGCGCTACGGGATCACCATGATGTTCGCCGTGCCCGCGATCGTCCGAGCGATCCTCGACGAGCACCACCGCACCGGCGGGGACCTGTCATCGTGGGTGCGTCCCCTCATCGGCGGCGACGCGATGACGGCGGACCTCGCGGAGGCGATGCGCGCGGTCGGCCTGTCCCCCATTCACGTGTGGGGCATGACCGAGACCTCCGGGGCGGGTACGGTCGCCACACCCGATTCTTTAGCTCCAGCCGGATCGCTGGGGGTTCCCTTCCCCTACGTGGACCTGCGCGTCATGGCCACCGACAAGCGCGAAGCCGACACAGACGAGATGGGCGAAATCTGGGTCCGCGGGCCCGGCGTCGTCAGCGGCGAAGAGTGGCTGCGCACCGGCGACCTGGCAACGCGAGATGCGGACGGCTGGCTGCACATGGTGGGACGCGCCCACCGCATGATCAACACGGCCGGCGAGCTCGTCGCGCCCCCAACTGTCGAGCGGGCTCTACGCTCGCTGGACGTCGTGTCGGATGCGCTCGTCGTGGGGTTGCCGGATAAACGCTGGGGGCAGATCGTCGCCGCGCTGATCGTCGCCTCTCCGCAGGGCCGCGCCCAGGCCTCGTCACTGAGTGCCGATACGCTGTCGGAGGCCCTGCGCAATTCCCTGGCACCGTGGGAAAAGGTGCGTCGTGTCCTGGTCGTCGACGCGCTCCCGACCACGACGACGGGCAAGCCTGATCCGGTCGCGGCAGCGCACCTCTTCGACGTGTGAGGCCATTGGGCCCAGGTGCGCCGGACCTCACAAAGTATGGGCACCATATTTAGGTAAGATTAGCCTTGCTTAATTGAAGGAGAGTCTTATGTCCCGCCACCGCATTGTCATCATCGGTTCCGGCTTCGCAGGCCTGACAGCAGCTCGTCGACTGAAGAACGCCGACGCCGATATCACCATCCTGGCCCGCACATCGCACCATCTCTTCCAGCCCCTGCTATACCAGGTCGCGACGGGCATTCTCTCCGAGGGCGACATCGCCCCCACCACGCGCGAGATCCTGCGCGGTCAGAAGAACGTGACCGTCCTGCAGGCCCTCGTCGAGGAGATCGACGTCGAGACTCGCACCGTCAAGTGGCGCAACCACAACAAGCACGAGCGCACCGAATACGACACGCTGATCGTCGCGGCGGGCGCAGGCCAGTCCTACTTCGGCAACGACCACTTCGCGGTCTTCGCGCCGGGCATGAAGACGATCGACGACGCCCTCGAGCTGCGCGCGCGCATTTTCGGCGCCTTCGAGCTGGCCGAGATCGAGACCGACCCGACTGCGGTCGACAAGCTGCTGACTTTCGTCGTCGTAGGCGCCGGCCCGACCGGCGTTGAGATGGCCGGACAGATCCGCGAGCTCGCCTCTCATACACTCAAGGGCGAGTTCCGAAACATCGACCCGACCAAGGCGCGCGTCATCCTGGTGGACGGCGCCGAGCATCCGCTCCCCCCGTTCGGCGAGGAGCTCGGCCTCAAGACCGAAGAGGCCCTGGCCAAGCTTGGCGTCGAGATGAAGATGAACGCTTTCGTCACCGGCGTGGACTCCGAGGGCGTGACCCTCAAATACAAGTCTGGTGAAGAGGAGCGGATCGAGTCCGTGTGCAAGGTGTGGGCCGCCGGAGTCGCAGCGAGCCCGCTGGGCCGCGCACTCGGCGAGGCCACGGGCGCCGAGGTGGACCGTGCAGGGCGCGTCACCGTCAACAAGGACCTCACCCTGCCGGGCCACCCCGAGATCTTCGTACTGGGCGACATGATGGCTTTCCCGGGCGTACCGGGCGTCGCGCAGGGCGCGATTCAGTCTGCGCGCTTCGCTGCCGACACAATCGCCGCTCGCCTGGCGGGTCGCACCCCGAAGGCCACCGAGTTCGTCTACAACGACAAGGGCTCAATGGCGACGATCGCGCGTTTTAAGGCGGTCGTCAAGATGGGTAACACGAAGCTGACCGGCTTCGTCGCGTGGGTTGCCTGGTGCTTCCTGCACCTGCTCTACATCGTCGGCTTCAAGTCGCAGGTGGGCACGCTCGTCAGCTGGTTCTTCAGCTTCCTGTCCGGCGCGCGCCCCCAGCGCACGACCACGAACCAGCAGCTGGTGGGACGCCTCGCCCTGGAGCAGCTCGGTGCCGGCGCATCCGGCAAGCTCGTCGTCGGCGAAGATGTCGCCGAGGAGCAGGGTCAAGAGGACTGACGCGCATCGCGCACACTCCTCGAAGCAAACACTGAGGGGCCGGAAGCTTTCGCTCCCGGCCCCTGGCGTTTGTGGGCCCTACCGGGCTCGAACCGATGACCTTCTGGGTGTAAACCAGACGCTCTAGCCAACTGAGCTAAAGGCCCCACGCACGCGCCAATCTACCAGAACAGGCACGCACGGTCACATCCGAGGCCGAGCGTCACAACACATAACAGCGCTAGGCCGCCCAGGCCTCGTCGAAAAACTAGCGGCGCGAACGCGGACGCGCGGTCAGGCGCACGCCCGCCCAGTTGTCTCCCAGCGCCGTCGACGTCGTCGCGTGCAGGCCCGCGATCTCCGCAGCCTCCTCCACGTCGCCCACACGCACGGAATTGGGACGTCCAGGCTTGGGGATCAGCACCCAAATCAGCCCGCCATCATCCAGGTTAGACATCGCGTCCACGAGCACGTCCGCGAGGTCCTCTTCCTCGGCGTCATCCGCGCGCCACCAGACGATCGCTCCGTCGACGACGTCCGCATAATCGACGTCAACGATCGGATGCCCCGTCTCCCCTTCAATCGCTTCGCGCACGGCCTGATCCACGTCATCATCGACGTAGAATTCCTGCACGATCGCATCGGACGCAAAACCCAGGCTCACTGCCATCACGCAGCACCGCCCATCAAGGAGCTGGCGCTCAGTGTCATATCAACGTTCACGCCTTCATCCTAGGGCATTGGAGCTACTGGAATGCAAGGGATGGACCACGATAAAAGACCCCTACGATGACTCCCCCGCCTGAGCTGCGGATTCATTCGACGCGGAACGCCTACCAAGCGGTGATGCGCACGTCATAGTCACAAACCGAGGCAAACACTCGCAAAGGTCTGCCAATAGTGGGACAATGGTCCCGATATGTGCGGTGTCGCCAGAGGACACCGCTCACGCACGCTGCGCAAGCAGCACCGAGTCAAGCGAGAAGGTACACCGTGAGCCAACTCCACGAGTCCCATCCAGTCGTCGTCAACGGCCTGATTCCCCAGGTTCCCGACAACGATCCCCAGGAGACCGCTGAATGGGTTGAGTCCCTGTCCGGGCTCATCAACGAAAAGGGCGGCCCCCGCGCACGCTACATCCTGCTGCACATGCTGGACGAAGCACGCCGCAACGGCGTTCAGCTCCCCCAGGAATACACGACCCCCTACGTCAACACCATCCCCGTTGACCAGGAGCCTTACTTCCCCGGCGACGAAGCCATGGAGCGCGAATACCGCCGTTGGATCCGCTGGAACGCCGCCGTCCAGGTGACGCGCGCACAGCGCCCCGGCGTCAAGGTGGGCGGACACATCTCGTCCTACGCCTCGGTTGCCACCCTCTACGAAGTCGGCCTCAACCACTTCTTCCGCGGCAAGGACCACCCCGGCGGCGGCGACCACGTGTTCTTCCAGGGACACGCCTCCCCCGGCCCCTACGCCCGCGCGTTCCTCGAGGGACGTCTCTCCGAAGAGCAGATGGACGGTTTCCGTCAGCAGGTCTCCACGGAGCACGGCCTGCCCTCGTACCCGCACCCGCGCCAGCTCGATGAGTTCTGGGAGTTCCCCACGGTCTCCCTCGGCCTGGGTCCTGCCGAGGCCATCTACCAGGCCTGGTTCGACCGTTACCTGCACATGAACGGCATCAAGGACACGTCGCAGCAGCACACGTGGGCCTTCATCGGCGACGGTGAGATGGACGAGCCCGAGTCCCGCGGCATGCTCCAGCTCGCCGCTCAGCAGCGCCTGGACAACCTGACCTTCGTCATCAACTGCAACCTGCAGCGTCTCGACGGCCCGGTGCGCGGCAACGGCAAGATCATCCAGGAGCTCGAGGCGTTCTTCAAGGGCGCCGGCTGGAACGTCATCAAGGTCATCTGGGGCCGCGGCTGGGACCAGCTGCTTGCCGCCGACAAGGACGACGCCCTCGTCCACGTCATGAACGAGACCCTGGACGGCGACTACCAGACCTTCCGCGCGAACGACGGCGCCTACGTGCGTGAGCACTTCTTCGGCCGCGACCCGCGCACCAAGGAAATGGTCAAGAACTGGACCGATGAGCAGCTCTGGGAGCTCAAGCGCGGCGGCCACGACTACCGCAAGGTCTACGCCGCCTACAAGGCCGCCATGGACCACACCGGCCAGCCCACGGTCGTCCTCGCGCACACCATTAAGGGCTACGCCCTGGGCACGCACTTCGCCGGCCGTAACTCGACGCACCAGATGAAGAAGCTGACGCTCGAGGACGCCAAGCAGCTGCGCGACCGCCTGCAGATTCCGATCACGGACGAGGAACTCGAGCGCGATCCCTACATGCCCCCGTACTACATGCCGCCGGCCGATCACCCGGCCCTGCAGTACATGAAGGAGCGCCGCGAGATCCTCGGCGGTTGGGTGCCCGAACGCCGCGCCGACCGTCAGCCGAAGCTTCCCGCCCTGCCCACGCGTCCCTTCGACGCGCTGTCCAAGGGCTCCGGCAAGCTCGAGGTCGCCACGACCATGGCTCTCGTGCGCCTCATCAAGGACCTCCTCAAGGACAAGGAGGTCGGCAAGTACTTCGTGCCGATCATCCCCGACGAGGCCCGTACCTTCGGCCTGGACGCGATCTTCCCGTCGGCGAAGATCTTCAACACGACAGGCCAGTCCTACACGCCCGTCGACGCGGACATGATGCTGTCCTACCGTGAGTCCGAGCAGGGCCGCATCCTGCATACGGGCATCACCGAGGCCGGCTCGTCGGCCGCCTTCCAGGTCGTCGGCACGGCGTACGCCACGCACGACCTGCCGATGGTGCCGATCTACATCTTCTACTCGATGTTCGGCTTCCAGCGTACCGGTGACCAGTTCTGGGCAGCCGGCGACCAGCTGACCAAGGGCTTCGTCATCGGTGCGACCGCCGGTCGCACGACGCTTGCGGGTGAGGGCCTGCAGCACATGGACGGCCACTCGCAGGTCCTGGCTGCCACCAACCACGCGTTCGTCTCCTACGACCCTGCCTACGCGTACGAAATCCGCTACATCATGGCCGACGGTCTCGAGCGTATGTACGGCGACGCGGGCGACCGCGATCCGAACGTCATGTACTACATCACCGTGTACAACGAGCCGATCCACCAGCCGGCCGAGCCGGAGAACGTGGACGTCGAAGGCATCATCAAGGGTATTTACAACCTCGATGAGCACCAGAACTTCGGTGGCCCCAAGGCTCAGCTGCTCGCCTCCGGCGTGGGCGTGCCGTGGGCGCGCGAGGCTCGCGAGCTGCTGGCCCGCGACTGGGGTGTGGACGCCGCCGTGTGGTCCGTGACCTCGTGGAACGAGCTGCGTCGCGACGGTCTGGATGCCGAGGAGCACAACTTCCTGCACCCGTCCGAGCCGCGCCGCACGCCCTACGTGTCGACGAAGCTCGCGGGTCGCGAGGGTCCGTTCGTGGCTTCCTCCGACTTCGACCGTATGCTGCCCGACCAGATCCGCCAGTGGGTCCCCGGTGACTACCACGTGCTCGGCGCGGATGGCTTCGGCTTCTCCGACACCCGTCGCGCGGCCCGTCGTTGGTACCACATCGACGCCGAGTCGATGGTCGTGCGCACGCTGGCTGCCCTGGCCGACAAGGGTCAGGTTGACCCGTCCGTCGTCCAGCAGGCGATCGAGAAGTACGACCTGTTCAACTACTCGATCCAGGGCAACGACCACGCTGGCGAGGAATGATCGTCGCTAGGCCCGCGCTCCTCCATCGCGGTGCCCAGCGGTCATGAGAATGAGGCCGGGGATCCCCACACGGGGTCCCCGGCCTCGTCGTTTGCGCCAAGCAATGGGATCGACGCTGCCTCTCCGCCGTATCCGGCACACAATAGACCCATGCACGTTCCCTACGAAACCGAAAAGTTCTACTACGGCTTTCCTGTCTACATCCTGGCCTACCCGGACGAGGCCGTCGGCGTCGGCATCACGACGGGTTCGTCGTCATACTCGCTGGGGCAGATGGTCATGATCGGCTGCGACTCAACGACACATGCGGCGCGCACGATCAAGCGCTCCGGCGTATGCTCCCTCAATCTGTTCGGTGCCGAGGCCATGGGGCTTTTCGAGTACGCGGGAACAGTCTCGGGCGGCGATAAGCTCCGCGACGCGCAAGTGCCTTCGAGCGATCACGACGGCATCCCCGTGCTCAACGGCTCTCAGATGAGCCTGCTGTGCCGTGTCCTGGAGGCCACGGATGACGGCACTTACACGCACTTCCGTTGCGAGATCACCGGGCGCCTGGTCGACTCCGCGCTGATCGATGATCGCGGCCGCTTCCGCTACGAGGACCTGCGCACCGTGGAGTACGTGGGCGACGCGCGCAGGCGCATCTACCGGTACTTCTCGGACAGGGTGGAGCGTTTTGGCACTTTCGTGCGCTCGTTCAAGGAGTCTCTGCTCCCCTAGCGACGCCGGCACGCAACGAAGGCCGGGGATCCACACGCGGGGTCCCCGGCCTCGTCGTTGGCGCGCGCCAGGCGCTCAGTCTTCCTCGGTGCCCGCGTACTTCGGGTTCGCGAGGTTCTCGGGCGACAGAATGCGCTCGACTTCTTCCTCCGACAGGAGCTCCATGTCGTGGATGACTTCGCGGACTGTCTTACCCTCGGCTGCGGCGCGCTTGCCGACGACGTCGCCCAGGTGGTGACCAATCACGTCGTTGAAGTACGTGACGATACCGATCGAGTTCTCCACGTAGCCGCGGCACACCTCTTCGTTGGCAGTGATGCCGGTGATGCAGCGCTCGCGCAGCGTATCGCAGGCATTCACGAGGAGGTTGATGGACTCGATGAGCGCCTGTGCGATCACGGGCTCCATGACGTTGAGCTGGAGCTGACCGGCCTCAGCCGCCATGGTGACGGTCTGGTCGTTGCCGATAACCTTGAAGCACACCTGGTTGACAACCTCCGGGATGACGGGGTTGACCTTGGCGGGCATGATCGACGAGCCAGCAGCCATCTTCGGCAGGTTGATCTCGTTGAGGCCGGCGCGGGGGCCGGAAGCCAGCAGACGCAGGTCGTTGCAGACCTTGGACAACTTGACGGCGCTGCGCTTGATCGTGGCATGCATGGACACGTACGCGCCCGTGTCGGACGTGGCCTCAAGGAGGTTCGGCGAGCCGACGACGCGCGCACCCGTGATGCGACGCAGGTGGCGCACGACGACCTGCTGGTAGCCGTCCGGGGTATTCAGGCCGGTGCCGATGGCGGTTGCGCCGAGGTTAGTCTCCAGGAGCAGTTCGGCGTTGTTGACAAGGCGTTCGTCCTCCTCGCGCAGCGTGTGCGCGAAGGCGGAAAACTCGCTGCCAAGAGACATCGGGACGGCGTCCTGCAGCTGCGTGCGGCCCATCGTGAGAATGTGGCGGAACTCGGCGCCCTTCTCGTCGAAGGAGTCGGCGAGCTCGTCGATGGCCTTGCGCAGGCGGTTGACCTTGCGCCACAGGGCGATACGGAAGGCCGTCGGGTACGCGTCGTTCGTGGACTGGGAACGGTTGACGTGATCGTTGGGGTTGATGATGTCGTAGCGGCCCTTCTCCTCCCCCAGGATCTCGAGCGCGAGGTTCGCAATGACCTCGTTCGCGTTCATGTTGACCGAAGTGCCGGCACCGCCCTGGAACTGGTCGACGGGGAACTGGTCCATGCAGCGGCCGTTCTCGATGATCTCGTCGCAGGCTGCGATGATCGCCTCGGCCTTAGACGGCTTCATGGCCTTGAGCTGCATATTCGCCATGGCGCAGGCCTTCTTCACCTGCGCGAAAGCACGGATCAGCTCGGGCGCTTCATTGATCGTGCGACCCGAGATCTGATAGTTCTCGATTGCTCGCAGCGTGTGGATGCCCCAGTACGCGTCCTTGGGTACTTCGCGGGTGCCGAGCAGATCTTCTTCGGTGCGGGTCAACGTTGTTCCTTCCGTCTGTTCGCCGGCCGGTTCGTTCCGGCGGGTGCGCCTCCATGGTAGGTCCTGTAGGCCTGAAATTCCGGCACTTTACGAACATTGGAAGCGTCGTTGAAGCTCCGCTGACAAGGTCTTTCGTTAGTGATTGGACGCGGCGTCAGAAACGGCGTCGAGCAGATCCGCGAGCGTCACCCACTCCTCCACCTGGGAGTCGTTCAGCGTCACCTTCGCCTCGCGCTCCACGCGTGCGACGACGGCATAGAGGGACACATCATCCATATCCAGATCGCTGCGCAGCGTCAGCTCTCCGCGTGCATCGGCAGGATCGAGCTCCGCCTCGTCGAGCACGGCTTCCATCGCTGCCTCGCGGGCACGATCTTGGGCGGTGTCGACCGCGCTTTCGGACGAGGCCGGGGCCGCGCCAGGTGCCTCGTCGGATGCATCGGGGTCGACCAGCTGCGCTAAGCCTGCACGCAGCTGGTCACCGAGGAGATCGGCGATAGAGCCCATCAGCCAACCCGGTTGTTGAGCCAACGCACGGGCGCACCGGCACCTGCGTGGCGGAAAGATTCGAGTTCGTCATCCCAGGCCTGGCCGAGAGCCAGATCAAGCCCCTCACGCAGCTCCTCGTACGACGTGGCGGACTCCAGGGCCGCACGGATACGGTCCTCGGGCACGACGACGTTGCCGATGGTGTCCATCTGGGAGTGGAAAATACCGAGGGAGGGCGTGTGGCACCAGCGACCACCGTCGCTCGAGGCCGTGGCCTCCTCCGTCACCTCGTAACGCAGGTGCTCCCACCCGCGCAGAGCGGACGCCAAACGGGCGCCCGAGCCGATCGGTCCGACCCACGAGAACTCGCAGCGAACCATGCCCGGCGCCGCTTCCTGGTCCGACCACTGGAGGTGAACCTCCTGGCCAAGCGCGGTGCCCAGCGCCCACTCGATGTGCGGGCACAGAGCGGGCGGTGTTGAGTGCACGAAAAGTACACCGCGGGTGTATGACCCTCTCATTGTTCCTCCTGTTGGCTTTGTCAGGATCGTCTTCCCCTACGCCCTAAACTGCCAAGAGTCGCAATGATCTGCGCCGAGACGACGCACACGATGTGGTTACAGAATAGTCGAACGCGCCGGGGAATGCACTCCATTCCCCGGCGCGTCCACGCCTGCAAGAGGCCAGATGCTCAGAAGCCAGCGTTGCGAATGTCGCGCAGCGCCTTCTTTCGGGTCGCCCGATCGAGACGGTCGATGTAAATGTGGCCGTCCAGGTGGTCGCACTCGTGCTGGATGCAGCGCGCCATGAGCTCCTCGCCCTCGACGACGACCTTCTTGCCGTCCAGGTCCGTGCCCTCGCAGCGCGCGTACCAGGCGCGCTCGGTCGGGTACCACAGCTCGGGAACCGACAGGCAGCCCTCGTCGCCGTCCTGGTACTCGTCCTCGCTCAGAGCAACGATGCGGGGGTTCAGCACGTAGCCGATTTCGCCGTCGATGTTCCAGGAGAAGGCGCGCAGGCTCACACCGATCTGGTTGGCGGCCAGGCCAGCGCGGCCGTCCATGTCGACACCCTCGAGGAGATCCTCGACGAGGGCCTTCACGTTCGGCGTGATCTCCGTGATGGGATCACACACGGTGCGCAGGACCGGGTCACCGATGATGCGGATGGGACGAATAGCCATGTCACTCCCCCCTCAGGGCCGCGTCGTGGATCTCGCGCAGGCGCGAGACGGCTTCCTCGACGGGCACGACGATGGTATCGCCCGTGGCACGCACGCGGATCTCCACCTCGCCGTCGGCCAGCGAACGACCGACGACCAGGCCGAAGGGCACACCCACGAGCTCGTAATCCTTGAACTTCACGCCGGCGCTGACCTTACGGCGGTCGTCCACGAGGACGTCCAGACCGGCGGCGTCGAGCTGCTCGCCCAGCGACTGGGCGGTCTCGAAGACCTCGTCGCCCTTGCCGGTGGCCAGGACGTGCACGTCGAAGGGAGCAATCTGCGCGGGCCAGCTCAGGCCCTTGTCGTCGCAGTTGGCCTCGGCCAGGGCTGCCATGACGCGGGTGACACCGATGCCGTACGAGCCCATGGTGACGACCTGGGTCTTACCGTTCTCGTCGAGGACGGTCAGGCCGAGCGCCTTGGCATACTTACGGCCCAGCTGGAAGATGTGGCCGATTTCGATGCCGCGCTCCAGGTGGAGGGGGCCCGAGCCGTCGGGCGCCAGGTCACCTTCGCGCACCTCGGCGGCTTCGATCGTGCCGTCGGCGGTGAAGTCGCGGCCCATGACCAGGTTCAGGACGTGACGCTGCTCGGCGTTCGCGCCCGTCACCCAGGCGGTGCCCTCGACCACGCGCGGATCCACCAGGTAGCGCACGGAACCGGAGGGGTTGCCCTCCTCGTCCACGACGCGCTTGGGCGAGTTCGGTCCGAGAACCGTGGGGCCGATGTAGCCGCGCACCAGCTCGGGGTGCGGCTCGAAGTCGGAGTCCGAGGCCATGTCAACCTCGGCGGGGGCCACGGCGGCCTCCAGGCGCTTCATGTCGACATCGCGGTCGCCAGGGACGCCCACGACGAGGAGCTCGCGCTCGCCGTCCGGGTGCGTCAGCGTCACGACGACGTTCTTCAGCGTGTCGCCGGCGGTCCAGGGGCGGTCCTCGCGCGGGTACTGCTCGTTGAGCAGGTCAACAAGCGATTCGATCGTCGGAGCGTCGGGGGTGGGCACCTCGAGGGGCGCGGGCACGCCGGACGCGTCCTGAGCCTCGGGCACGGGGGTGGTCACAGCCTCGGCGTTGGCGGCATAGCCACCCGGGGACGCCACGAAGGTGTCCTCGCCGATCGGCGAGGGGTGCAGGAACTCCTCGGAGCGCGAGCCGCCCATCGCACCGCTCATCGCGGAGACGATGACGTAACGCAGGCCCAGGCGCTGGAAGATGCGCTCATAGGTGTCGCGCTCAGCCTGGTAAGAGGCGTTCAGCCCCTCGTCGTCAATGTCGAAGGAGTAAGCGTCCTTCATCACGAACTCGCGGCCGCGGATCAGACCGGCGCGCGGACGGGCCTCGTCGCGGTACTTCGTCTGGATCTGGTACAGGGTCGCGGGCAGGTCCTTGTACGAGGAGTACATGTCCTTGACGAGGAGCGTGAACATCTCCTCATGCGTGGGGGCCAGCAGGTAGTCGCCGCCCTTGCGATCGCTCAGCTTGAACAGGGTCGGGCCGTACTCCTCCCAGCGGTTCGTCGCCTTGTAGGGTTCGGCGGGGATCAGGCCCGGGAAGTGCACCTCCTGCGCGCCCATCGCGTCCATCTCCTCGCGGACGATGTCCTCGATCTTGCGCAGCGTGCGCAGGCCGAGAGGCAGCCACGTGTAGATGCCGGGCGCAGTGCGGCGAATGTAGCCGGCACGCACCAGAAGCTTGTGCGAGTTGACCTCGGCGTCGGCCGGGTCTTCACGCAGGGTTCGCAGGAAGAAAGTCGAGAGATTTCGAAGCATGCTCCAAGAGTACGGCACGCTAAGGCCCTGGGGCCACCGGCACAGCCGTGGAGCCCCTCATGGAAGCGTCAGCGACACTCTCAGATGACCGCGCGGGCACCGAGCTCGCGCTCACGCGCGCCCGGGTGAGATGCGTAGTAGCGACGAGCCATCCAGCCCGGGTAGGCCCACGCGGGAAGGCCCCCCAGGTAGAGGGCGCGCACGGCAACACCGACCATTGCAGCAAGGACGAGCGCGATGAGCATGCAGGTGCCTGCAGTGGCGAAGCCGGAGGCCTCACGGGCCACAAGGTCGCCCGTCAGGAACCACAGTAGGGAAAGGAAAGGCATGAGGGGCCACACAACAGCGGACATCTCGCCAGCAGCATTTCCTCCACCGATCTCCAGGCGCACCGCCATGCGACGAGCGCTGACACCCAGACCGAGCCACGCCCACGCCCACACGGATGCGATGACGAGACCGACCAGTGCGATCAGAGCAGTGGAGTTGGCGACCATGCGTCCCCCTTCGGACAATGCAACATCCCCGTTGGCGTTGCGTACAGGCCGATACTACAACACCAACGGGGAGTAATGTCCAACCGAAACGGCGGGAACGAGACTAATCAGGCATCAAGGAGCCCGCCGACGCATGCATCGCGCAGATCGCGCAGCATCGACAGCGAGGACAGCGACTCGGCTGCGACGCCCGCCCACGCAAGCGCGCGGTCGCGTCCCTGCGCCTCATGGCGCTCACGGATATGCAGAAGCGTGCGCGAGGGAGACAGGGGCAGCAGGGCGATCACGCACGTGCCCGAGGCCTCGGCTCCTTCGGGGGCGGCCGGAGGCGCGACGCGCATGAGGATGTGGTCCTCGTCCTCAATATCGATGATCGTGGACTCGTCCTCCGGCTCGAACACGTGGCCGAGGACGTCCCACACGACAGATGCGGGCGCATCGATCGCAATGCCGCGATCAACCACGACGTTCGCGCCGGGCAGGATGAGGTCGCCCGGGAGCGACACGTCCGCCTGGGAGGCCGTCAGGCCAATGCGACGGGGGAAACCGGTTGCAGCAACGGCGCACGCGCCGGCGACAAGGGACAGACAGGCGAGAGTGCGGATACGCATGTAATGCTCCTAGGGAAAACTCAGAAGTCGATGCCCGGGAGCTTGACGTCCGGGGCGGTAATCGGGGCGACCTCAACGCTGCCGGAACCGGGCTCCAGGCCCAGCTCCTCGGCGAGGGCATTCGCGCGGCGAATGAGGGTCTCAACAATCTGATCCTCGGGAACGGTCTCGACGACCTCACCGCGAATGAAGATCTGTCCCTTGCCGTTGCCGGAGGCAACACCCAGGTCGGCTTCGCGAGCCTCACCCGGGCCGTTGACGACGCAGCCCATCACGGCCACGCGCAGCGGGACCGTCAGGTCCTTCAGGCCCTCGGTGACGTCCTCGGCAAGCGTCCACACGTCCACCTGGGCGCGACCGCACGACGGGCACGAGACGATCTCGAGAGTCTTCTCGCGCAGACCCATGAACTCCAGCATCTTCGTGCCCACCTTGATCTCCTCGACCGGAGGAGCGGACAGGGAGACGCGGATCGTGTCGCCGATGCCCTCGGCCAGAAGCACCGAGAAAGCGGACACGGACTTGATGGTGCCCTGGAAGGCGGGTCCGGCCTCGGTGACACCGAGGTGCAGGGGCCAGTCCCCCGCCTCGGACAGCATCCGATAGGCCTGGATCATGGTGAGCACGTCGTGGTGCTTCACCGAGATCTTGAAGTCATGGAAGTCGTTCTCCTCGAACAGGGAGGCCTCCCAGATCGCGGACTCGACCAGGGCCTCGGGCGTCGCGCGGCCGTACTTCTTCAGCAGTCGAGGATCGAGCGATCCTGCGTTCACGCCGATACGCAACGACACGCCATGATCGGAGGCGGCCTTGCAGATGTCCTTCACCTGGTCATCGAACTTGCGGATGTTGCCCGGGTTCACGCGCACGGCACCGCAGCCGGCCTCGATCGCCTGGAACACGTACTTCGGCTTGAAGTGAATATCGGCGATCACCGGGATACGCGACTGCTTGGCGATGATCGGCAGCGCGTCCGCGTCCTTATCCGTCGGGCAGGCAACGCGAACGATGTCGCAGCCGGCGGCCGTCAGCTCGGCGATCTGCTGGAGCGTCGCGCCGATGTCGTGCGTCTTCGTCGTCGTCATGGACTGGACGGAGACTCGAGCGCCACCGCCCACGGGAACGTCGCCCACCATGATGCGACGCGTCTGCTTGCGCGGGAACGGCGACGCCGCGACTTCGGGCATACCAAGATTGATTTCACTCACCGTGTCATTATCGCGCACAGTGGCCTTCCTTCCCACACGGACCACAAACGCGTGGTCAGAGTCGCTTTTCGGGCAGATATGTGTGACGTGCCGGCGCTCAGCCGAGCGACACCGGCTTCACGATGTCTGCAACGATCAAAATAATGCTCATCGCAACGAGCAGGCCGCCAACAACCCAGGTAACGGGAACAAGGCGAGCCGTGTCCGCCGGGCCGGGGTCCTCCGCCCCACGCACGCGGGCCACCGTTCGACGCACTCCCTCATAGATCGCCCCGAGAATGTGCCCGCCGTCCAGCGGCGGCAATGGGATGAGGTTGAAAACGAAGAGGGCCATGTTGAGCGACGCCAGGAGGCTCAGCAGTACGGCCACAACCTGACGCGTATCGCGCAGTCCCAGCGCCTGCGAATCACCCGTCACCTCACCAGCCAGGCGCCCCACGCCCACAACGGACACGACGCCCGAGGAGTCACGCTTTTCGTCAGTAAACACAGATCGACCGACCTGCCACACGGCCTGCGGAAGCCGGGTCACGACCGCCGTCGTCCCGGTGAACATCTGCCAGTTCGCCGCTGCCACATCGCCCAGAGACGCCGACACGTACTCGTATCCAGCCGTCACGCCCACCAAGCGAGCCCCCTGGGCTCCCGTCACCGGAGAAACCGTCAAGTCCACAGGGGTGCCGTCGCGCTCCACCGTCAGCACGGCGGACTCCCCCTCCTGGGTGGCCCCGACCGCGCGCTGCAGCTGCGCGAAGGTGGCAACCGGCTGCCCATTCCACGCGAGAACCGTGTCCCCGGGGCGGACCCCTGCCTCGTAGGCGGGAGAAGCGACCTCTCCGGAAGCACTCGTGATCGTGGTCGGGACATCCGCAATCGTGCGCGAGGCCGTGGGAGCGCCGATGCCGATCATCGTCACTGCCGACAGGACGATACAGATCAGCAGATTCATGAGCGGGCCACCGAGCATGACCGCGATCTTCTTAGGGGCGCTCAGGCGGTAGAACGCGCGATGTTCTTGACCCTCGGGGATCTCCTCTGCCGAGGCCTCACGGGCCTCCTGCGCGAGCGTCGGCTTACCGCCGCGCCCCACAAGCCGAGTGCCCGGACGCGCCGGCGCATACATGCCGACGATCTTGACGTAGCCGCCCAGCAGAATCGCACGCAGCGCGTACGTCGTGTCACCGATCTTCTTCTTCCACAGCGCCGGACCAAAACCCACCGCGTAATCAGGGACCAGCACCCCGAACTTCTTCGCGGGGAGCATATGCCCCACCTCATGCAGGGCAACCGATGCCAAGATTCCGATAACGACAACGACGATACCGACGATTGAGCCCACGCTCACATATCCTTCCACTGGCCTGCGCTAACGAGTTCGCGCGCACGCTGATCAGCCCAGCGCTGTGCGGCCACAATGTCTTCCAACGAGGGGTCAGCGACGCCCTCATGCTCATGCACGACGGTCGACACCGTGTCCACAATCGCGAGCCACGGCACCTCCCCCGCGATAAACGCATCGACCAGCACCTCGTTCGCGGCGTTGAGCACCGCGGGATGCGTCGCAGAGGCCGCGACCGCGAAGCGAGCGAGGTTGATCGCGGGGAACGTCTCGTTATCCACCGGCTCAAACGTCCATTCAGACGCAGACGCCCACGTCAGGGCCTTCTCGACATCCGCAAGGCGCTCAGGCCAGGTCAGTCCGAGCGCGATCGGCAAACGCATGTCCGGAGGCGACGCCTGGAGCGTCGTCGCACCGTCACACCACGTCACCATCGAGTGCACGATGGACTGCGGGTGAACGGTCGCAACAATGTGCTCGGGTGCCACATCGAACAGCAGATGAGCCTCGATGAGTTCCAAACCCTTGTTGATCAGGGTCGATGAGTTGATCGTGACGACGGGACCCATCTGCCACGTGGGATGCGCCAACGCTTGCTCGGCGCGCACGCCGCGCAGCTCCTCGCGCCTGCGGCCGCGGAACGGGCCTCCCGAAGCGGTCAGAACGAGGTCAGCGACCTCGGATCGGCCGGAGACAACCAGAGAGGTCAAACCGCGTTCATGCACGCCCGAGGCCAACGCCTGGGCGATCGCGGAGTGCTCGGAATCCACCGGAACGATCTGGCCCGGAAAACGCATCGCGTTCTTGACCAGCGCACCGCCGACGACCAGCGACTCCTTATTCGCTAGCGCCAGGCGGGCACCGCACTTCAAAGCCGCAAGCGTCGACGACAACCCCACGCCACCCGTGATGCCGTTGAGCACCACCGGCGTCGCCGCCGGATACAGCTGCGCCGCACGCTCAACCGACGCGCAGACGACCTCGACCGAGGCGTGTTCGCCGACGAAAACCTCCGGGCACGTGCCGCCCATCGACTCCACAGCAGCCGACAATTCCTCGCGCACGTCGCGAGCCACGCCCACGTACGCGGGATTCAACACAACGATCTGCACGGCAAGCTCAGTGATCGACGCACCGCCGGCGCTAAGGCCAAGGACGTCGAAACGCCCAGGGTTCGCCTCAATCACCTCACGCGCCTGGGTACCGATCGAACCCGTGGAACCTAGCAGGACAACGGGAATCGTGGGAGCATGTTCCTCCACCGACACGGGCATCAGTCAACCGCAAGCAGAATTTCGACAGCACGCCCGAGGTAGGCGTCCACGGGGCCCTCCATGTAGGCCTTCTTGCCGCGCTTGGGACGGAAGGTCGACAGACGAATCTCGTCAGCAGTCAGCTCCCCGGCCTCGTCGAAGTACGCCGCGATGCGATCCAGCAGATCATCGACTTCCTCGCAGGAGTAGCCGCGTCCCGACGTCGGGTGTGCGAAGCGCTCGCCGCGCGGACGCTGCAGACGCGGGTACAGGGTCGTCGCGCGGTCGGCGACGCGGTCGTACCACGCTGCCTCACCCTCAGCAGCAACGGAATCCGCGCGATCACGGTTGACGAAAGCGGCCTCCAGGCGGTTCATCGCACCGTCCACGGCATCGATGTTGTAGCCGCGATTCTTCAGCTCAAAAGTCGCCAAGCGCACCTGCTCAGAGCTGAACTGCTCCGGCGGGACGCCACCCTCGTAGGCACGGCGAGCATCTTCGAAGAACGCATCGACCTGTGCGCAGTCGTAGCCCTTCGAGAAGAGACCAACCCTAGGAAACTCAGTCATGACTGCTCCTTTTCCTGTGTCATGGAACGAAGAATCTGTTCGACGGCCTCAGGCGTGCCGAAATCAGCATACTCAGAGAAAGCGGTAGTCGGCTCCGCACCTGGGAGCGTCGCAGCGTCGACGTCACTGCCCGCACTATTCTCATGCTGCGCCGCTCGTCTGCGCTCGGCATGACGCAGCATCTCAATAAGACGGTCGATCTCCGCGTCGACCTCCTCGTCATTAAAGCCGCGCAGCTTCACAGAAAACTCCACATCCAGAGCCTTCTGAGCGGTCACGACCTTTTCGGGGTCCGTCTCCTGGCCCGTCAGCGTGCGCTCGACGTCCCCGAGAAAGGTCAGGACCTCGCTCACGTCGTAACCCATGCGCAAGAAACTGCGAGAAAAGTCTGTCCTGATCACGCGCGCTCCTCCCCGACCGGGCGCTTACCGTCAGCAACCGCCGTCGCCAGCTGCCCGCACGCGCCGTCAATGTCCGAGCCGCGCGTATCGCGGATCGACGTCGCAATTCCGTTGTCCTGCAGGCGCTTAACGAACGCCTCCTGAGCAGCCCGCGTCGATGCCGTCCAGATGGACCCAGGCGTCGGATTCAGGGGAATGGGGTTGACGTGCACCCAACCATGGCCACGCTTGTTCAGCTCATCGGCCAGCAGCTGCGCGCGCCATTCCTGATCGTTCATATCCTTAATGAGCGCGTACTCGATCGACACGCGCCGCCCCGTCGCCAGGAAATACCCGCGCGCCGCATCAAGGAGCTCACCGACCTTCCACCGCGAGTTGATGGGAATCAGCTCGTCGCGAAGATCGTCGTCGGGCGCATGGAGCGAGACCGCGAGCGTCACAGGCATGCCCTCCCCCGCCAGTTTCTTGATCGCGGGAACGAGGCCGACCGTCGATACGGTGATATTTCGGGCGCTCATACCGAATCCCTCGGGCGCCGGATCAATCAAACGGTGAAGCGCGGCGACAACCGTCTTGTAGTTGGCGAGGGGCTCGCCCATGCCCATGAAGACGACGTTCGAGAGCTTCGTAGGCCCGCCCGCAAGCTTGCCATCGCGGCACGACGCCTGTGCCTCGCGAACCTGATCGACAATCTCCGCCGTCGACAGGTTACGCGTCAGGCCCATCTGTCCCGTCGCACAGAATGGACACGCCATGCCGCAGCCCGCCTGCGACGAGACGCACAGTGTCGTTCGCTGGGGGTAGCGCATGAGAACAGACTCGACCTGCGCGCCGTCGTACAGGCGCCACAAATCCTTGATCGTACGCCCGCCGTCAGCCTCCAGTGACACAACCTTCGTCACAAGATTCGGCAGCAGGGCATCCGAGACAGCGTCGCGCATCCCGGCCGGGATATCGCTCATGTTCGCGGGATCGGCCTCAAAATGCGTGAAGTAATGGCGCGACAGCTGATCGGCGCGAAAAGCGGGCAACCCCAGGTCCTTCAGCACCTGCTTACGGGACGCGGCATCCAGATCAGCGAGATGCGACGGAGCCTTTCCACGCCGCTTCGCGGTGAACGACAGGACCGGCTTGGCGTCCTTATGCGTCGCGCCCTCCGGCGGCTGATCGGTCGGACGAACCTCACGGCGCGGGCTGCGACGCTGAAGATCCGACACGCCCAGGGCGTTCGGCGTATGTGCCTGCGCCCCGCGGGGCCCCTTCGTCGATTGGCTCAATGGCTAGACTCCCAAGAAATACCCGGCAGCGCCCACGCGAAAATGAAGTAGGCGACCGGCGCGCTCATGAGCAGCGCGTCCACTCGGTCGAGAACACCACCGTGGCCCGGCAGGATCTGCGACATGTCTTTCAAGCCGGCCTCACGCTTAATGAGAGACTCGGTCAGGTCGCCCATCGTACCCACAAAGGCGATGGAGATACCCGCAACGACACCCCACCACCAGGAAGCTCCCAGCAACCACAGACCGACCACACCGACGCCGATGGCCGTCAGGGCGGAACCAGCGAAGCCTTCCCAGGATTTCTTCGGAGACAGAGCGGGAGCCATGGGATGCTTGCCGAACATGACGCCGGCAGCCCAGCCTCCAGTGTCATTAGCAATGACCATCAGTTCAAAGACGACAAACACCCAGGCGTTGTGCCACGCCGCCATCATGAGCACCACGAACGAGGCCAGGAACGGCACGTAGACGGCCGCAAACGTTGACGACACGACGTCGCTCATCCGGGACTCTTGACGACGGTCCAGGAGTCTCCACGCCGCGCAGACGAACACGGTGATGTACAGGGCGAAGAGCATACCCTCTGTGCCCAGCCACCACGCGCAGGTCACCATGCCGATAGCGCCGACATACAGAGGCGTCACCGTCAGTGTGATGCCCATGCGCGCGAAGGCGCCCGCGAGTTCCCAGATTCCAACCAGGCACACGAAGGCGATAACGCCGACGAACGCAGGCAGCGACGTGAACAGAGGGATGGCAACCGCAGCGATGAGGACAACTGCGGTCGTGATCGCCTGCGGAAGATTACGCCCAGCCTTCCCCGTTGCCCCACCCGCGGGATGATTGTCGGGAGTGGGGCCCGGGGAGAAGACTCGGGCAAGAAGTGAACGATCCGTCGACGCCATCAGATCGTCAGCAGTTCGCTTTCCTTCGTCGCGAGCATCTTATCGATCTGCTCGGTGTGGGCCTTCGTCAGCGCATCGAGCTGCTTTTCTGCGCGCTCGACGTCGTCCTCAGAGGCCTCACCGTCCTTCTTCAGGCGATCGAGCTGATCCTTGGCCTTACGACGCACGCCGCGCACGGACACACGACCGTCCTCGGCCTTGCTCTTGGCCTGCTTCACGTACTCCTTACGGCGTTCCTCCGTCAGGGCGGGCAGAACGACGCGCACGACATTGCCATCGTCGGTCGGATTCACACCGAGGTCCGACTCGCGCAGAGTACGAATGATCTCCTGGGTCGCGGTGCGATCGAAAGGAGAGATCAGAACGGTACGAGCCTCGGGAATCTGGAAGCTAGCAAGCTGCTGCATCGGCGTCGGCGCACCGTAGTAGTCCACCAGAAGCTGCTCGAACATCGAAGACGTCGCGCGTCCGGTACGAATGTTCGAAAACTCGTGGCTGGCCGCTTCCACGGCCTTGTCCATCTTTTCCTCGGCCTCGAGGAGAATATCGTCGATCACTATGAGCTCCTTTAAGTCAGTGGTCTGTGAAGGTTATATCACGCCGTCACTAGGGTACCGATTTCATCGCCCATCAGCGCGCGGGTCACGGCTCCGTCGCCACCCATACCAAAGATGCGAGTGGTCAATCCGTTGTCGCGGCACAGGGCCAGCGCCGAACCGTCAATCACCTTGAGATCGCGACGCAGAGCCTCAGAATAGGTCAGCGTGTCGAAGCGGTGAGCATCGGGATTCTTGTTCGGATCATCGTCATAAACGCCGTCCACGCCGTTCTTGGCGACGAGCAGCTCATCGCAATGAATCTCCAGAGCACGCTGCGCGGACACCGTATCGGTCGAGAAGTACGGCAGGCCCGCGCCAGCGCCGAAGACAACGACACGTCCCTTCTCCAGGTGACGAATCGCTCGAAGCGGCAGGTAGGGTTCGGCAACCTGAGCCATCGTGATGGCCGTCTGCACACGGGCGGGGACACCGGACTGGTCGATAAAGTCCTGGAGTGCGAGCGCGTTCATAACGGTGCCGAGCATGCCCATGTAGTCCGCACGTGAGCGCTCAAGCCCCTCGCGGGCGAGCTGGGCGCCACGGAAGAAGTTACCTCCACCGACGACGATCGCCACCTGGATGCCCTCACGAACAGCAGACGCGACCTGCTCCGCGATGTTACGGACAACCTTGGGGTCCAAACCGATCGATCCACCCCCGAATGCCTCTCCGGACAGCTTGAGCAAAACGCGGCGGTTCGTCGACATGACGCTTCTCCTTTGTAACGGCCCGGGAAGGGCGGAACGGTTAAGAACCATACTACCTGGTAAAAGGGAAGCGGCCCCGCCGTTCGGCGGGACCGCTTCCCTTTGTCAGCAAACTGACGAGGTGGCCAGATCAGGCACCCACGTGCACGCGCACGAAGTTGGTGACCGTGGCGCCGGCCTCCTTGAGGACCTGGCCGACGGACTTCGAGGGGTCACGGGCGTAGGCCTGGTCAACGAGGCAGTTGTCCTTGTAGAACGCGTTCAGGCGGCCCTCAACGATCTTGGGAACGATGTTGGCGGGCTTGCCTTCCTCGAGGGTAATCTTCTCGAGGGTGGCGCGCTCCTTCTCGAGCACGTCGGCGGGAACCGAGTCGCGATCGAGGTAAGCGGGCATGTAGGCGGCGACGTGCATCGCGATGTCGTGGGCAACGGCCTTGCCGGCAGCGTCAGTCACGACGAAGACGCCAACCTGCGGGGGCAGGTCCGGGCTGGTCTGGTGCAGGTAGAGGTCGACGTTCTCGCCCTCAACGCGCACGATGCGGCCAACCTGCAGCTTCTCGCCGATGATCGCGGCGAAAGCGTCCAGGCGGTCCTTGACGGTGCCCTCGCCCATGGGGGCGGCGAGCAGCGCGTCCAGGTCGGCGGCGCCAGAAGCGACGGCGGCGGCCAGGACCTCGTTGGAGAAGTCGATGAACTTCTGGTTCTTCGCGACGAAGTCCGTCTCGGAGTTGACCTCGACCAGCACGCCGACGGTACCGTCGGTCTGCGCGGCCAGCAGGCCGGCGGAGGCCTGGCGGCCCTCGCGCTTGGACAGGGACTTCAGGCCCTTCAGGCGGATGATCTCGAGAGCCTTCTCGGCGTCGCCGTCGGCCTCGGTCAGAGCCTTCTTGACATCCATCATGCCGGCGCCGGTCTGCTCACGCAGCGCCTTCACATCTGCAGCGGTGAAATTCGCCATCGGATGATTCCTCTCAGTAAAAAGTTCAGTCCTGCTTGGTGGTCGACTCTTCGGCGACCTCAGCGGCGGCAGCTTCGTCAGCCTTGACCTCGCCCTCGAGGAGCTCGCGCTCCCACTCAGCCAGCGGCTCGGCGGCGGCCTCTTCGCCCTTGCCCTTGCGGACGTCGGAGCGAGCGATCAGGCCCTCGGCGACGGCGTCGGCGATCACGCGGGTCAGCAGCGCGACGGCGCGGATGGCGTCATCGTTGCCGGGGATGCGGTAGTCGACCTCGTCCGGATCGGCGTTGGTGTCGAGGATGGCAACGATCGGGATGCGCAGCTTGCGAGCCTCGGAGACCGCGAGGTGCTCCTTCTTGGGGTCGACGATCCACACGGCCGAGGGAACCTTGGTCATGTCGCGGATGCCGCCCAGGGTGCGCGAGAGCTTGTCCTTCTCGCGGCGCATCATGAGCAGTTCCTTCTTGGTGTGACCGGAGGAGGCCACGTCGTCGAAGTCGATCTGCTCGAGTTCCTTCAGGCGCTGCAGACGGGTGGCAACGGTCGAGAAGTTGGTGAGCATGCCGCCGAGCCAACGGTGGTTCACGTAGGGCATGCCGACGCGCTGGGCCTGCTCGGCCACGGCTTCCTGGGCCTGCTTCTTGGTGCCAACGAAGAGCAGGGTGCCACCGTGGGCGACGGTCTGCTTCACGAAGTCGAAAGCGATGTCGATGTCAGCAATGGTCTGCTGCAGGTCGATGATGTAGATGCCGTTGCGCTCGGTGAGGATGAAGCGCTTCATCTTCGGGTTCCAACGGCGAGTCTGGTGGCCGAAGTGGACACCGGACTCGAGGAGCTGACGCATGGTAACGACTGCCATGGTTCGTCCTTTCCCCGCAAGTCGCGAGTGATCAGTGGGGTTTCCCCCGGGGTTATCGGTTTGCTGTGCGCGTTGCGCACCCTGGTGCCATGACCGGCGACCATCCCCGAAGGGACCGAAGCCGCCGCGCCTCGCTCCCCTGGCGGTTTCCCGTGGGGCGCGACAATGGCACGCGAAGTCACCTGCACAGGGCAAGTGCCCGGCTATCTTACCTCACAAGTGCGCAAATGTCCGAAACCAGGCGGATGAGACGTTGCCTACTGGATTCTTCGTCGACGAGGCCGGGGAAGCTCCACACAACTACGCGCCCTTCGCCCGTTATCCACAAGGGAATTTCGCGCCGCGGCGTTATCCACAACCAACGCCGGGCGACTAGACCTGTGCGGCTTCTCCACTCACGCTGATGTTATGACCTCTACAATCGCGCACCGCAGCCTCTTCAGAGTGCTTTCACTGATCGTTACCTTCGTCGCGACACTGCTCATCATCGCCACACCGCCTGGCGCAGCAGCACCGCACCGCGAGCGGTGGCAGTGGCCAACAGGTGGGCCCGTGGCCGTCGTCGAAGGATTTTCCCCACCTGCCCACGACTGGTTGCCTGGACGTCGCGGCGTGACGTTGCAGTATCCGGCTCCCTCCCCGGTGTACGCGTGCGCATCGGGGATCGTGACCGTTGCGGGGCCCATCGCCGGGCGGGGGGTCATTTCGATTCGTCACGACGTCGGTGGACGTGTCGTCTGGTCAACGTATCTGCCGGTGACGCCATCTGTCGCTGTTGGCGATCACGTCGAGAAAGGAGATGTTGTCGGTGTCGTTGAAGGGGCTTCACCCACGCTGCACTGGGGCGCGAAGACTGGCAGGCGTACGTACATCGATCCAATACGTCTGACGCTCGGACGCCCACGCCTTCTCCCCTGGGACGACGCGCCGGCTCGCTAGCCGCATGCGAACTGCTGAACGCGGGCGGCGATCGCCGACGAGACGGCACGTCCCACGCCGCGGTTGCTAGGCGCGAGGGTGCGCCCGCTGATAGATCGCGCTCAGACGAGCGGTATCCACGTGGGTGTAGCGCTGAGTAGTCGACAGCGACGAGTGACCGAGCATCTCCTGGACCGCGCGCAGATCAGCGCCTCCCTGCAGGAGATGCGTCGCAGTCGAGTGCCTCAGCCCGTGTGGCGCAATGTCATGCACGCCGGCACGCGCCGCCATCTTGTGCACCATCGATCGCACAACCCGCGGATCGATACGGCCACCCTTATCGCCGAGGAAGAGAGCGTGCCCGCTGCGCTCCCCGGCTAACTGCGGACGGCCTCGAACCAGCCAATGGTCGAGGGCATCGGCAGCGGGAGGCCCGTAGGGAACCACACGCTCTTTGTTTCCTTTGCCGACGACCCGCACAGTGAGGGCCTCGCGGTTCAGCGATGAGATGTCGAGGGCGCAGACTTCGGAGACACGAAGGCCACACGCGTACGTGAGCTCGAGGATCGCCCAATTGCGAATCTGGGAGGCTCCTCCCGCCGCGGCTTCATCGCGCGCAGTATTGAGGAGCGCCCTCGCATCGGATTCGTCGAGCGGAGACGGCAGACGCTGGTCGGCACGCGGGGACGACAGGAGCGCTGCGGGGTCGCTCGCCAGGATTCCTTCACGCATTGCCCAGGAGGTGAAGTTGCGAATCGCGGCGGTGTGGCGCGCGATTGTCGAGCGCGCTCCCCCGTCCGCGAGGGTGCGAGCAAGCCAGGAACGCACAGCGCGTTGCGTCAGCACGTCTCGGAGCTGCTCAGGGGTCGCATCGGTGCCGAGCGAGAGAAACTCCATGAGCGAGTGCAAGTCCCCGAGGTAGGCGGCAACGGTGTGGGGGCTCATCCGTCGCCCAAGGCGCAGGTACTCTTCCCAGCGCTCCCCCACATTGCGTGTCATATCGATATCCTACGGTCTGCCTCCCCCTGTTCGCGTCCAGCCACGCGTCGATCCGGCCACTAGGCCCGCAACCGAAAGTTCCATGAGCGCATAGTTCACTTCTTCGCGTGACAGCGCCGCAGCGACACAGATCGCTTCGACCGATGCGGGAGCACTCCTGGGAAGCGCCTCCCACACCCGACGCTGAGTCGGCTCCAGGGCATCAACCCCGTGATCGTCGTCGACTGGCATACCAAACAGAGGCTGGGCGGCGTCAACGCTCACCGGGCGCACAAGTTCGAGGGCGTCGCGCCCATCGCGGATGATCGTGGCTCCGTTGCGCGCAAGCTCGAGACACCCGACCGACATCGGGGCGTCGACCGCGCCGGGGACTGCGCCTAGCTCACGCCCGTATTCCATGGCGCGACGCGCCGTCGCAAGGGCTCCGGACCGCGCCCCCGCCTCGACGACCACGGTAGCCCCGCTCCATGCGGCAATCAGGCGGTTACGGGTCAGGAAACGCCACTTCGCCGGCCTGGCGGTCGGCGCGACCTCGGAGATGAGGGCCCCACCGCCATCGATGACAGCGCGAAAGTCGCCGCCGTGGCACGCAGGGTAGGGATTGCACACGCCGCCAGCGAGGATGCAGATCGTGCGCCCACGCGCGGACAGGGCACCGCGGTGAGCCTCAATGTCAATGCCAATCGCACCGCCTGACACCACCGTCACCCCTGCCGCAGCGACGAATGCAGCCATGTTGCGCGCACACCTGTTTCCCGCGCCGGTGGACGCTCGAGCTCCCACGATAGACAGATGATGATCCGCACACGGAGCCTCGGGCAGGTCGCCGAGGAACCACAGCCCCATCGGCTCTTCCTCCCCCAGGCACGCGAGGTGGTCTGGCCAGCGTGGATCGCCAGGTGTCATGAATCCACCACCCGCATGAGCGACGCGCTTGAGTTCACTGTCAATATCGACCGAGAGAGCGCGCTGCCTCCACCGATTCCACTGCGTGTGCCAGTCAATCCTCGAATGACGGGCAAGCGACAACGGCGGTGCCGACCAGCTTCCGATCAGCCACGCGCGCGCATCTCGATCCCCTAAAGCCTGACGTAGGACGCGTGCGCACGGATCAGCCGGCTCCGCGACGGCAGACCACCAAGCAGCCTCCCATAGTGCTGTGTCATTCATAGTGATCCGCTCCGTTCCGCAGCTGCTGCGCTGCAACAATGTGGTCAAAGGTCGGCCGAGGCGCGGCCTCAAGATCGGCGAGCGTCCACGCCAGGCGAAGCATCCGGTCGATCCCGCGCATGGACGAGTGACCGGAATCGACGAGCCGATCAAGTTGATGAATGAGCGAGGCATCGATGCCTGAGTGGTGGCGCAGCCACGCTCCCGGAAGTTGCGCGTTCATGGTCCACGGCGTGTCCTTAAGACGCGTGCGCGCCCTCGAGCGCGCCTCTATAACACGCTGGCGTATCGACGCCGAATCATGCCTTTGTGTCGACGCTAGGTCCGCCCGACTGGGGGTATGCACGTCGATGCGGATGTCCATTCGATCCAGCAACGGCCCAGACAATCGCGCGAGGTACCTGCGTCGATTCACCGACGAACATGTGCACCGCCGCCCTCCGTATCCGCCTCCGCACGGGCAGGGATTGGACGCCATCACCAGTTGGAATGCGGCAGGATAACACGCCTGAACGCCGGAGCGGTGCACATGGATGACACCTGATTCAAGGGGTTCACGCAGCGAGTCAAGGACCGAGGGAGCAAACTCGGCGGCCTCGTCGAGAAAAAGGATCCCTCCATGCGCCAGCGACGCTGCCCCAGGCACGAGCGTGCGCGTGCCACCACCGATAAGGGCCGGCATGGTCACCGAGTGGTGCGGCGCTTGGAATGGGGGTCGCGTCATCAGCGATAGCGAGGAGGGCAACAGGCCCGCGACCGAATGCAACGAGGTAGTGACAAGAGCGGTGTCGGCGTCAAGATCTGGAAGTATCGTCGGGAGTCGGGACGCGAGCATCGTCTTGCCGGATCCAGGCTCTCCCAGAAGAAACACGTGGTGCCCACCGGCGGCTGCAACTTCCATGGCGGCAATTGCCTCGGGCTGACCGCGCACGTCCGCCATGTCTGCAAGGGTCATATCGCCGTCGCGTTCCCCCTCGCAGCGGATGCCCATCCGCCCATGGAACGGGGCCTTCACAGCCTCTCCCCCCGCCCACGCAATCATGTCAGCCAAATGCGCGAAGTCCAGGACCTCAATGCCGCTCACCAGACGCGCCTCCTGGGCGCATGCCGACGGCACGATCACGCGGCGCACGCCCCGCGAACGCGCGGCGAGCACTGCCGGCAACACCCCGCGCACCGGCTGAATACTGCCATCCAACGCAAGCTCACCAACGAGGACGGCGTCTTCAAACGCCACCGGCGACACGAGGCCCGTGGCCAGAGCGATGGACGCCGCGATCGAGAGGTCAAAAGCCGACCCCGACTTCGGAATGCCAGCAGGGGACAGATTCACGGTGATGCGTTGGTCCAACACGTCCAGGCCGCACGACTCGAACGCAGCGCGCACCCGATCGCGGGCCTCGCGCACCGAGGTGTCGAGCAGGCCGACGAGAGTGAACGCTACAAGTCCCGACCCCGCGTATGTCTCCACGTCAACCAGGTGCCCCTCGATCCCGACGATACTCATGGAATACGTGCGCGCAAGCCCCGGGCCTCTCATTGCACACCCCGCAACCACACGAGCTGTGCCCCCAGAGTGCGAAGATCCACGACCTCGTCCATGGACCCTGGCCACGATTCCAGCATCCGCGCGTCCACCGTGATGGCGACGACGTCGATACGCACACGCGTACCAAGGTGACCGTGGGCCCTGCACCACGCACCCGTCAGCGCTCGAAGCCGCGCCACCTTGCGATGGTCGACCGATGCAAGCGCGCTCCCCTTTTGGCGCCCCACCCTGGTACGGACCTCGACGATGACGGTCCACGAACGCGACGGATCGGTCTCGTCGCGCGCGATGATATCGAGCTCGCCCCGACGACCATCACGCCAGTTGGTGTCGAGAATGCGCAGACCATTTTCTCCCAGCACCAGCCGGGCGGTATATTCGCCCGCAGCACCTATGGCCCGACGATCGGGCCGTGTTAAGCATCCCATCACGGATCACCTCCGCCCCCACAGTGCGCCCGAGGCCATCGGGCACACAATGCGAAAACCGCCCCCTGTGGATAGGGAGCGGTTCGCGAAAAGGCCTGTGGATAACCGCGGAGTGGCTCATCCGCGATTAGGGGATGTCGAGCTCCGGCTTGGAGAGTTCCTCGACGTTCACGTCCTTGTAGGTGATGACGCGCACAGAGCGCACAAAGCGCGACGAGCGGTAGATGTCCCACACCCACGCGTCGGAAAGCGTCAGCTCGAAAAAGACGTCGCCACCGACCGGGCGCGCCTGCACATCCACGTGGTTACACAGGTAGAAACGCCGCTCGGTTTCCACGACGTACTTGAACAACCCGATCACGTCGCGGTACTCCTTGAAGAGTTCCAGCTCCAGATTGTTTTCGTAACCTTCGATTTCTTCGCTCACGCAACCATCATGCCGGGCCGCGCGCCGCGCTGGGCCACGCCACCCCGGCGCGCCCTACTTTGTGGCCTGCGTCGGCATCTTCCACGAACGACGATGCTGCTCCGACACGCCGAGCTCGACGATCGCGCGAGTGTGGGCGGCCGACCCGTAGCCCTTATTCGACGCCCAGCCGTAGCCCGGGTCCTCAAGCTCCTGCATGTGGCGATCACGCTCGACCTTCGCGAGGACTGACGCCGCGGCAACGACCGCGCAGGATGCGTCGGCCTTCACCTGCATCTGGACGGGCAGCTCGACGCCAAACGGATCCTCAGGCCCGTCGATGGCGCCAAAAAGATCGTCAGGTGCGGACAGCCAATTGTGGGAGCCGTCCAGCAGTACGCCACCGGGAACGAGGCCGTGGCTGGCCACCTCGGCGAGAGCGCGGCGGCCCGCGAGGCGAAGCGCAGCGATAATGCCCCAGTCGTCGATCTCCTGCGGAGAGGCGTAGCCAACTGCGCAAGCCAACGCCCAATCCCGCACGGGACCGACGAGAGCCTCACGCCGACGAGCGGTCAGCGCTTTTGAGTCGGTGAGGCCTTCCGGAACCGGTGCAGCATCGACGCCGATGAGCGCCACACCCACGGCGACCGGACCGGCCAGAGCTCCACGCCCCACCTCGTCCATCCCCGCAACAATCCCCCACCGACGCGCGAGGGAGACCTCGAGATCACGCGAGGCGGTCGTCATGAGGCGTCCGGGACAGACGCGAATACCTCGTGGTGCGCGATGCCTGTCGTCCAGCGCGACGTCGGCCAGATGACCGCCTGAACGGTACCGACGACCGAGGACACCGGCACGTAGGGAGACTGACCCGAGCCCATGTGGTAGCGAGAATCGGCCGAGTTCGAACGGTTGTCACCCATCACCCACAGGTGTCCCTCGGGAACAACAACATCGAAAGTGCGCTCGCCACACGGCACCTGGCCATCGGGCACGTAGGTCTCGTCTAGCTCAACTCCGTTGACGCTCACCTTGCCGTTGGCACTGGTGCATGACACACGATCGCCACCGACGCCGATGACGCGCTTCACCAGCGTCTGCTCACTGCCTCCCGGGACGAAACCGGTGAACTCCCCCAGACGGCGCAGCACTGAGGAAGAGGTCGCCTGCGAGGAACCCAGCCAGCCGAGCGTGTCATCGAAGACGACGACATCCCCGCGCTGCACGTTCGAACGAAGTGCATCGATACGCGAGACGGCAATGCGGTCATCCTCCACCAGCGTATTGTGCATCGACGGTGAGGGAATCCAGAAAACCTGAACGATGAAGGCACGCAGCAGCGACGAAATCACGAGGGCAACGACGATGATCACGAGGATCTCGCGCAGCCACACGAGCGGGTTGCGACGAGCTCGGGCCTCCGCGCGATCACGATCCCGCAGAGAAGGCGAATGCAGCGGTCCGAGCGACGGTCCTGCTGTCGGGGTCATGCAATCTCCTTGTCGTTGCGTCAACCATCCCAGGATACGGCGAGGCCCGACACCGGCGCGCGGTGTCGGGCCTTTCCGTGAAAAATGCCAAGGCGTATGCCTGGCAAGCCTCAGGCGGACTTGCCGGAACGGTGTTCCTTGATCTTCGCGGCCTTGCCGTGACGCTCACGCAGGTAGTAGAGCTTCGCGCGACGCACGTCGCCCTTGGTGACGACCTCGATGTGGTCGATCGTGGGGGCGTGAACCGGGAAGGTACGCTCGACGCCCACACCGAAGGAAACCTTGCGGATGGTGAACGTGGAGGACACACCGTGACCGCGACGAGCGATCACGACACCCTGGAAGACCTGGATACGAGAGCGGTTGCCTTCGATGACCTTGACGTGCACCTTGAGGGTGTCGCCAGCTCGGAACGAGGGGATGTCATCGCGCAGCGAAGCCGCATCAACGGCGTCCAGCTTCTGCATTTCTTCTCCTTGACGCAACTGCCGCAGGTCGGAAGCGCCTGGTTGGGCGGGTCGAACCCGCTCACTTGACGTGTGATCGTGCGCCTTGGTGTCCCCCTGCGGCAGGATGAACCGCGCACAATCCCGGCTATTATCCCACAGCAGGACGCACCGGGGCTAGTGCGTGGACGTGTTATGCGGTGAGATCACGCACCATGACGACGTCGTAGTTGCGTACACCGCCCACATCAAACGTACGGCTCGATCGCTTCCGGAACCCGTGGCGCTTGTAAAAGGCTTGCGCCTCCTTGTTACCGCGATTGGTGCCGAGCACAACAGCGGCATGCCCCAAGTCCCGCGCATCGGCGATGGCACGCTCGATGAGCGCGTCCGCAACACCGCTGCCTCTCCACGCCTCGTCGACATAGCACTTGGACAGGTAGGCGCTTCCCGCATCGACGCGTCCGGGACGCACGAGATCGCTCGGCAGCGCATCGGGTCCAACGTGGGTGAGCACGTAACCGACGAGGCCACCCCAGACCTCGGCGACGAACAGGCGGTGACGCTCAGGATCGGAAATAAGGGCGTCAAACACATCGGCGCTGAGCTGCGTGGCGATGTGCTCCGCAATCGCTTCCTCGGGCAGGTTCTCCGGGCAAGCATCCGGGAACGTGCGCGCCGCAAGCTCGCTGACTGCGACGACGTCCTCAAGCTCAGCCTGTCGCACGTCGAGCCATTCCGCCGCTCCAGCTCGCGGGTAGGCAACACCGCAGCGGGCCAGCGTCGCACGGTCCTCGCGCGTCAGGGACGAAGCGTCCAGCGACAGCGCGAGATCGGGGCGCACGCGAGCTGTCTTCTCAATCGCACGATCGCGTCGCCAACGCTCAATAGCCGCGTGATTACCACCGAGAAGCACCTCGGGAATCTCGAGCGAGCGAAACTCCCTGGGCTTGGTGAACACGGGGTATTCGAGGAGGCCCGCACCCGAGTGCGATTCTTCAACAAGGGAGTCCGGGTTTCCCATGAAACCGTCGAGAAGACGTGCAACAGCCTCAGTGAGAACCATCGCGGCGACCTCGCCGCCGTTGAGGACGTAGTCGCCGATGGAAAACTCGACGACCTCAACGCCGGCGCCACGATAGTGTTCGGCGACGCGGGCGTCGATGCCCTCGTATCGACCGCAGGCAACGATGATCTGGTCGGCGCGCGCGAGGTCCTCCACACGCGGCTGGGTCAGCGGTGTACCGGACGGCGTCGGAATCGCGAGGACGCGGCGCGGCGAGGCCTGGGTCCCATCGCCGTCACGCTCCCGGAGCGGCATGGCGAGGACCTCGTCGAGGGCACGAGCCCACACATCCGCACGCATCACCATGCCTGCACCACCGCCGTAGGGGGTGTCATCGACGCTGCGATGCTTGTCGGTGGCCCACTCGCGCAGGTCGTGCGCCTGGAGATGCACGAGGCCGGCGTCCTCTGCTTTCCCCATCAACGACAGGCGAAGGGGAGCAAAATAGTCCGGGAAAATCGAAATAAGGTCGAATCGCACGGTGTCAGTTGTCCTCGCGCTCCGAGACCGCATCATCGTCAAACAAGCCGGGCGGCGCGTCGATGACAACGACCCCGCCCTCGACATCGACCGTAGGAACGAGCGCTGTCACGAAGGGAACCATGACAGTGCCTCGGTCCGTGGCAACGAGAAGCAAATCCTGAGCCGCGCCAGGAGTCAGCCCGCTGACGGTACCGAGAACATCGCCGGACGGAGTGCGCGCCTGGAGCCCCTTGAGTTCATGCGGGTACCAGGCGTCCTCCTCGGGGTGGGCGTCGACGAGCAGGCGGGCGCCGCGCAGAGCC
>JAHACW010000020.1 GCA_018375675.1 Actinomyces sp.
TGACCGCCGGCGCGAAGGTGACGCTCATCGATTCTTCCGGCGAGGCCGAGCCGCGCACGATTGCCGCGCGCGAGCTGTCGGGCGCGTCGAACATCCTGTTCCGCCGCAATTCCCAGACGGGCCGTATCGAGGCCATCGCCCGCGCGGGAGTCGTGGGCATCGAGCTCAACGACGCGCTGCACGCGTCGAACTGAGTTTTCTCTACGAACAAGGCCGGGGCCGCCCGCGCGCAGTGCGCGTGGGCGGCCCCGGCCTCGTTGATTGGCGGATGCCTCAGCGGGCCGTCCAGGCCTCGCGGATTCGGCTCGCGGCGGCCTGAATACGCTCGTCGGTGGCGGTCAGAGCCACGCGGACGCGCCCGTGGGCTGCCGTGCCGTAGAAGTCGCCGGGGGCCACGAGGATGCCGAGGTCGGCCAGGCGGTTCACGAGGGCCCACGAGTCGCTCGGGTTCGCGGGGTCCGAGACCCACAGGTACAGGCCTGCCGCCGTGTCGGGATCAACGTCGAGGCCGGCGTCAGTCAGCGCCTCGAGGAGGAGTGCACGACGCACGGCGTAGACGCTGCGCTGGCGCTCCACGTGCTCGGTGTCGTGCAGAGCGACCGCCATCGCGTGCTGGACGGGGGCGGGTACCATGAGTCCAGAGTGCTTGCGCACGCTGACGATAGGGGCGACCAGCGCAGGATCGCCGTAGATGAGGGCGCCGCGGTAGCCTGCGAGATTCGACTGCTTGGACAGCGAGTACAGGACGAGGAGTCCGCTCGCATCGCCGTCACACACGTCCGTATCGAGCAGGGAGGGCACTCCCTCGCTGACGTAGGGCTCCGACCAGGGCAGGGCCGCGTAGCACTCGTCGGAGACAACGACGGCACCGTGGGCGCGCGCCCAGGCGACGACGGCGCGCAGCTCGTCCTTGCTCATGACGTGCCCGTCGGGGTTGCCCGGCGAGTTCAGGTAGACGAGGGTGGCCTCGGGCCAGGCATCGGGCTTCGTCGGGTCCACGGCGACGGGGGTGGCACCGGCCAGCCGGGCACCGATGTCGTAGGTCGGGTAGGCGACCTCGGGCACGAGGACCGTGTCGCCGGGGCGCACGCCCAGCAGGGCGGGGATCCAGGCGACGGCCTCCTTCGAGCCGATCGTGGGGATCACGCCGCCGTGTCCGACGTCGACCATGCCCCGGCGCGCACCCCAGGCCAGGATCGCGTCGCGCACCTCAGCGGTGCCGATCACCGTCGGGTAGCCGTGCGCGTTGGATGCCTCGGCGAGAGCCTCACGGATGAACGCGGGGGTGTCATCGACCGGGGTTCCGACGCTCAAATCGCACATTCCCCCGGGATGTTCAGTGGCGCGCGCCTTGGCGGGCGCCAGCTGATCCCAGGGGAATTCAGGCAGGTCAAGAGGGCGGGGAAGGATCGTTGTCATACCCCTACCCTATCGACTGTCAGAGGTTTTCGGCCTTCCATTCCTCATTCTGAGGCGGCAGCGCGGCGATCATCGGATCGTCGAAGTCCTGGACGCCGGTCTTCTGGGCGCCGCCGGGGCTGCCCAGGTCGTTGAAGAAGTCGACGTTGGCGCGCAGGTAGTCGGACCACTCGGAGGGCAGGTCGTCCTCGTAGAAGATGGCCTCGGTCGGGCACACGGGCTCACACGCACCGCAGTCCACGCACTCCTCGGGGTGGATGTAGAGCGAGCGGGCGCCTTCGTAGATGCAGTCGACGGGGCACTCGTCCACGCATGCGCGATCCTTGACGTCCACGCAGGGCTGCGCGATGACGTAGGTCATGAGACGTTCCTCCTGGTCAGTTCTAAAGACTCGTTGATTCTATTATTCACGTATGAGTAGCCCCGAGTCACCCCGCGTCCCCGACAGCGCTGCGAGCGGCGAGAATACGCCGATTCAGCACACCGAGACCGAAGGGGCGCGCGAGGAAATTTCCACACGCGCGCCTGGCGCAATTCCCCAGCTGCCGTGGATGAGCTTCGCGGTCGGCGAGAGGATCGTCATCCGCTACCGTCTGGCAGACGGACTGCACGACGCCCTGGGAGAGGCGCTCGAGGTGGCCCCCACGCACGTCACGGTTGCGACGAGGCGTGGGCCGGTTCGCGTGGATGCCCGCACGATGGTGACGGGCAAGCGTGTACCTCCCCCGCCCGTCATCTAGCGAGCGGGGGAAGCAAGCGCTGTTCAGCGGTTGGCGCGGCGCTCGCGAGCGGCGATCTTGAAGCGCTCCTGGGCGTCCAGGACGACCTTGCGCACGCGCACGGCCTCGGGCGTCACCTCGACGCACTCGTCGTTAGCCGCGAACTCGAGAGACTCCTCGAGGGTCAGCTTGCGCGAGGGAGTCAGCGACTCGTACACGTCGGCGGTCGCACTACGCGTGTTCGTCTGCTTCTTCTCGCGGCAGATGTTCACATCCATGTCCTCACCGCGCGGGTTTTCACCCACGACCTGGCCCTCGTAGACCTCGGAAGACGGCTCGACGATGAAGGAGCCGCGCTCCTGCAGGTTCGTCATCGCGTACGGGGTGGCCTGGCCAGCACGGTCAGCGACGAGGGAGCCGGTGAGGCGCTGCTCGATAGAGCCCTGCCAGGGGGCGTAGCCCTCGGAGATGGACGAGGCGATGCCGGTACCGCGCGTTTCGGTGAGGAAGCGCGTGCGGAAGCCGATGAGGCCTCGGGCGGGGACCACGAACTCGAGGCGGATCCAGCCCGAACCGTGGTTCGCCATGGTCTCCATGCGGCCCTTGCGGGCGGCCATGAGCTGCGTGACGGCGCCGAGGTACTCCTCGGGGATGTCGATCGTCATGCGCTCCATGGGCTCGCTGAGGACGCCGTCGATCTCCTTGGTGACGACCTGCGGCTTGCCGACGGTGAGCTCGAAGCCCTCACGGCGCATCTGTTCCACCAGGATCGCCAGAGCGAGCTCGCCACGGCCCTGGACCTCCCAAGCGTCGGGGCGCTCGGTGGGCAGAACCTTCAGGGACACGTTGCCAATGAGCTCACGGTCGAGGCGGTCCTTAACCTGGCGGGCCGTGACCTTGGCGCCCTTGACGCGGCCGGCCATGGGCGAGGTGTTGATACCGATGGTCATGGAGATGGCCGGGTCGTCCACGGTGATGAGCGGGAGGGGACGCGGGTCCTCGAGGTCGACGAGGGACTCGCCGATCATGATGTCTTCGATGCCGGCGACGGCGACGATATCGCCGGGGGCGGCCGAGTCGGTGGACACGCGCTCGAGGCCCTCCGTGGCCAGCAGCTCGGAGATGTGGACGCGCTGGATGGTGCCGTCGTGGCGTGCCAGGCCCACGTCAGCACCCTTCTTCAGGGTGCCGTTGTGGATGCGCAGCAGGGCGAGACGGCCCAGGAAGGGCGAGGCATCCAGGTTGGTAACGTGGGCCTGCAGCGGCATGTCCTCGTCGTAGGTGGGGCCCGGGATACGGTTCAGGATGGTCTCGAACAGGGGCTCGAGGTTCTCGGTGGGCAGCTGGCCGTCACCGGGGTTTTCCAGCGAGCACTTGCCGGCCTTAGCGGAGGCGTAGACGACGGGGACGTCCATGAGGGAGTCCACGTCGATATCGATGCCTTCGTTCATAAGGTCCTCGCCCAGCGACAGGAGCAGGTCGGTCGTCTCGGAGACGACCTCCTCGATACGCGAGTCGGGGCGGTCGACCTTGTTGACGACGACGATGACGGGCAGGTGGGCCTGGAGGGCCTTGCGCAGCACGAAGCGGGTCTGCGGGAGCGGGCCCTCGGAGGCGTCGACCATGAGGACGACACCGTCGACCATCGACAGGCCTCGCTCAACCTCGCCGCCGAAGTCGGCGTGGCCGGGGGTGTCGATAACGTTGATGATGACGCCATCCTCAAGGCCCAGGGCCTGAGCGGCGGGGCCGGTGTAGTGGACGGCGGTGTTCTTGGCGAGAATGGTGATGCCCTTCTCGCGCTCGAGATCGCCGGAGTCCATGACGCGCTCGCCGGTCTTTTCGACCGTGTCGCGCTCGGAGAACGCTCCGGACTGCCAGAGCATTGCGTCAACCAGCGTGGTCTTGCCATGATCGACGTGCGCGACGATGGCGACATTTCGCAGGTCGGGACGCGTGGACATATGTGGACTCCTCAAATGTGGATACAGATTTATGCGTGTGAGGGGGCGAAGACGCCGCAGACACGACCGGTTCGAACCGATTTCACGCACATACGTCTCCAAGAATATCGGCTGAACAAGGGCCAACGCGATCCCCATGTTGCGAATTCCACCACGTCGTGGACACCTGGCGGAGATCTGAGGGCCCATCGGCCGGTCTATTTGCTCGTTCACAAGCAATGGCGTTAACTGGCTTGTATGACTGACATCGCCACGCTCAGCGCGGAAGTTTCCACGGCCTCGACCCTTGTCACCCCCTTCGGCGCTCACCTGCTGTCGTGGCGTCCCACGGGCCACCCGGACGTCCTGTGGCTGTCCTCCCGCGCGGTGCTCGACGGCACGAAGGCGATCCGCGGGGGCATCCCCCTGTGCCTGCCCTGGTTCGGCAGCCCCACCGATTCCCCGACGAGGCCCGGCCAGGGAGCGGGCGCCCACGGTTTCGCCCGCACGAGCCCCTGGACGCTGCTGGGAAGCACCCAGCCCGCGAACGACGCGCCGGCCTCGTTCTCCTTCGAACTGCATCACACGGGCGAGACCTCTGCCCTCTATCCGCATTCCTTCTGCGCGCGTCTGGACATCACCGCCGGTGCTGAGCTGAACGTGACCCTGACCCTCACCAACGAGGACGACCACCCCTTCGCTATCGAGGCCGCACTGCACACCTACCTGCACGTCGGCGACGTCAAGGACGTGACGGTAGAAGGCCTGGACGGGGAGCGCTACTACGACAAGGTCCGCGAGCGCTACGCCACCCAGACCGGCGACGTGACTTTTATCGGCCCAACGGACCGCGTCTACACGTCCACCCAGCAGGTCCAGGTCGTCGACCCGAAGCTGGGCCGACGCATCATCGTGGATAAGAACGGTTCAGGCTCGACGATCGTGTGGAACCCCTGGTCGCAGGGCGCGGCCACGATGAGCGACATCGGCGAGGGCGAGTGGCAGAACTTCGTGTGCGTGGAAACCGCGGCGGTGCGCGAGCGGGCGCTAACGCTGTGGCCGGGGCACCCCCACATCATGACGCAGACCCTTGCCGTGGAAACGCTGGACTGACCAACCCGCGAGTAGGATTGGCTCCAGCTACGACCAGAAAGGCCCTCATGGCTCTCACTTCCGCGATCGCGTCCGCGTACCTGTCCGTTTCCCGCTGGAAGCTGTCCACGCAGCCCCTGCCGGACAAGGTGATCGTCATCGGCGCCCCGCACACCTCGAATTGGGACGGCATCTTCATGGCGATTTCCATGTGGAAGTCCGGGCACACCTTCTCGTTCCTCGTGAAGGATTCTGTCGTCAAGGCCCCGGTGCTCGGTTGGTTCGTGAAAAAGATTGGTGCGGTCGCCGTCGAGCGCAGCGCCGCGCATGGCCTGGTCGAGCAGGTTGCCCAGCGCATCCGCGAGGCAGACACCTTCACGCTGTGCATCACACCGAAGGGCACACGCTCGCCTCGCGATTTCTGGAAGTCCGGCTTCTACCGCATCGCGATGGAGGCTGGCGTGCCGATCCAGCTGGGCTTCATCGACCGCAACACCCGCACGTTCGGCTGGGGCCCGACGTACCAGCTGACGGGCGACGTGCGCGCCGACATGGAGGTCATCCGCGCGTTTTACGCCGACAAGGTGGGTATTCGCCCCGAGAAGACGTCTGTGCCGCGGCTGCGTGCTGAGGACGAGGCCGAATGAGGTTCGCGCGAGCACTGCTCGGTACCGCTGGGGCTCTCGCCCTGACGGCGGGTGGTGCTGCGGCGTATGCGGACGAGCCGACGCAGATTCGCCTCGCCGAGGTGTACGAGATGACGCCGGGCGTGAGCGCGACCCATGAGGTGACCCTGTCGACGGATCACGCTTTGATCGGTGAGCAGTGCCAGTCAATGGGCACGGCCGCGCAGGCGACTTCTTCGCTGCTGGTCGATGTAAACGGGGTCATGGGATGCCGTTTCACCTGGGATCTCGAGGACGCGGGCGCCGAGGTCGTCTCGGTTGACGACGGCGGAGTTTTCCACTTCGAGTCGACGTCGGCCCGACTGCTGGAGGGCTTTTCCTCGCCCGAGGCATCGGCTTCGATCGAGTCGGTGACCCTCATTGCTCACGATTCAGTCGTCGTTGAGTCCTCTGACGGCGGGGAGATTTCGGTTCCTTCGTCGTCCACGAAGAACGACGCGAGCACGGTCGTGTGGCACGGCGTGACGGACAACGTGAGTGCGTCGGGCTCGGTTGCGCCGGGGGCCTCCGCGCCAACGCCATCAACGTCCCCGGCTTCGAGTGCTACCTCGGCACCTTCCTCTGAGCAGCGAGGCGGTAGCTCGGTCGCGCGTTCTTTGATGCCCGTCCTCGCAGTGACTGGGTCGGTGTTGGCTCTGGTGGTCATCGGAGCGCTCGTGCGTGGCCGCGCCGCGTCGCAGCGGCAAGCAGCAGACGCTCAGTTCGATCGCGATGCCTCGCTGAAGAATGCGCGCCGCGCTCAGGCAGGTGCGCGGAAGACCTCCGCACTCCCCTACGCGCGCAGCACAGCCGCCTCGAAGGGTTCCGAGACCCCCTCGGACGAGGAGCGTTTCGCTCCTCCCGAGTGACCTCATTCGTCTGCGACAACGACGTGCCCCGGCCTCCTCACGAGGCCGGGGCACGTTTCGTTAGCCGATGTGGAAGTAGCGTTCGACGAGGTCTTCCACCGAAATACGCGAGTCGGCCAGGTCGTCACGCAGGTGCACGTCCCCGAGCGCAACCAGGTGAGACGCCCACGAATCAATGAGGCCCGCGGGGAACACGCCCTTCGCCTCGTAGTCCTCGCGCTGGGTGAGGAGCCTACCGGCGGCCTCGAAGCAGGATCCGGGCAGCTGATCGAGGTCGGGGGTCTGCGAGGCGTCGCCGTCGACCTTGCGCTCGCGCGCGTAGTCGGCCATGCCCGGTTCGGTCAGGCCGATACGTGCCGCAACAGCGATACCGGCCAGCAGCAGGTGGACGGCCGCAGAACCGTCGGGGCTGCGTAGCTCGACCGTTTGGGAGTCGTTCGGCAGCTCGTCGATGGGAGGCTCGGCGGGGTTCGCGTCACGGAACATCGAGTCATCGATGTTCTGCCATCCCAGGGGCACGCGCACGAGGACGGAGCGGTTACGGTCGCCCCAGCAAATCGCCGTGGGGGCCTCCTGATGCGGCACGAGGCGCAGGAAGGAGGTGGGGACCGTATTGCCAAAGGCGGTCAGGGAAGCCGCATGCGACAGGTAACCGCCGATGACCTTCAGGGCCGTCTCCGTCAGGCCCGATCCGGTCGAGAACTGGTTGACACCATCCTTGACGAGGCGGGTGTGGAAGTGCATTCCCGAACCGGCCTGACCAACCGCGATCTTCGGTGAGAAAGAGACGTGAATGCCGTAGGAGTGGGCAACCTCGCGCAGCACCCACTTCGCGAGCACCATCTGGTCGGCGGCATCCAGGGCGTCCACGGGCAGGAATTCGATCTCCTGCTGGACCATCTGACGACCGTCGGACACGAAGTTACCGACCTCCGAGTGGGCGTACTTGACCGAGCATCCCATGGACACCAGGTGCAAGAGGGTCTCCGTGCGCACGCTCTCCCACTTCGAGAAGGGCCCCGATTCGTGGTAGCCGCGCTGCGGTTCGACGGGGAACAGGTCCTCCTCGTCTGAGAAGAGGTAGTACTCGAGTTCGCCGAGGGCCTGCAGTTCACAACCCGTTTCTTCCTTCAGGGCGCGCTGGGCCTTGCGCAGAATCTCCTGCGGTGCCGAGGCCAGGGGCTTACCGTCGACGTCGTAGAAGCCGCACAGGATATCCAGGGTCGGAATGTGCGAGAAGGGGTTGAGGAAGGACGTGGCCAGGCGGGGCACGACGTACAGGTCGGAGGAGGTCGCCTCGACGAAAGTGAAGAGCGACGAGCCATCAACGCGTTCCCCCAGCGTCAGCACACGATCCAAATGCGCCTTGGACTGGATCGCGAAGTTCAGTGTCTTCAGGCGACCGTCGCCTCCGATGTAGCGCAGGTTGAGCATCCTGATGCCGTTGTCCTCGATATAGCCGATGATGTCAGCTTTCGTAAAATCCTTCGCCGGCTTTCCGAGGTCAGCAACGAGCGGATTTGGACTGAGGGAAACGGTGTCGGTCGACAGCATGAAGCACTCCTCCTTGAGTATGACTGGGTTCACATCAGCACGACCATTGTAGACCCGTTCAACAAACCTGACAGTCGAGAGATAATCGCAACCTTCCACCAATTCCGCAGATTGACGAACGAAAACGCTCCGCAGCATTAGTGATGCTTGTTACACTTTTTGTAGCCAAGCCCAAGGAGCCGCCATGGCGACCACTCACCCCCACCTTCCTCACGACACAACCAGACCACCCGCTTGCTCATGGCGCGGTCTCCTCGTCGATTCGGCGCGCACATTCTGGCCGGTCCCCACCATGGAATTACTCCTGACCGTCATGGCCCGCTACCACTTCAACGTCTTGCACTGGCACCTCACCGACAACACCGGGTGGCGTATGCGTGTGCCCGGATACCCCATGCTGACCGCGATCGGCGGAAACATCCCGCGTCAACCCAGCGACTGGTACGACCCCGAGTGCGCTCCCGGCCGAAAAGGCTCATGGCGCCTCACTCCCGCACACTCGACCCAAGGTTTCTACTCGGACGCCAACATACGACACCTCGTCAACTTTGCAGCGGCGCGCGACATCCGCATCGTTCCGGAAATTTCCATCCCCTCCCACGCTGGAGCCGCGATCCGCGCCTATCCTCACCTAGGAACCCCCGGCCTCGTCAATGAGGCACCCCACGGGGTCAACCAAACGCTCTGGCCCAGCGCCGCCTCTCTCAACTTCGCCGAAGCTGCGTTTCATCACGCCTGCTCCCTCTTCCCCTCACCAACCATCCACATCGGGGGAGCAACGACCGACTGGGCACCATGGGAATCCGATTCCTCCCTAATACGCGCAGGACTCACCTCCGGCGCAGAGATCGAGCGGCTCTTTATCGACCGAGCGCTGCGCACTCTCCACTTTCACGGCAGACGCGCGGCCGCCTGGGACAGCCTCACGAAGGCCTATCCAACACCCCCACCGGGAACCACTCTCCTTGCCCACCGTCCCGGGAACGCTGGACGTCGGGCCGCCGATTCTTCTGGAGCTCCGTGGGTACTGGCGGACGCCGACATTCTCACCCTCAGCCACCCTGGGCGAACCAACAGCCCCCTCGAGCCCGCCCACACTCTCTTCAACAACCTCACCCACCAGTTGCGCGGGGAGCGGCTGAAAGGAGTTGAGGCCGTGGCGTGGTCCTCAACCGTCACCACCCCGGACATCCTCTTCTATCATCTCCTCCCCAGGCTCCTCGTCATCGCGGAAGCGGCGTGGCACGGGGAGGACTCCCTACCTTGGGACAAGCTGGCGCCGCTCGTCGAGCAGGAGATGGCACACCTGCGGCGCTCAGTCCCCTACTGGAATCCACAACGGCCATGATGAAGGGCCGCGCACCCGAGTCGAATGCGCGGCCCCGTGCCCCCTAGCGGGGCAGGATTCGGAGCAGGCATGAACCCGCCCCACTAGGACTATGAAGGTGCTACGACCAGGCTTTCAGACGCTCAGCGAGAGCGCGTGCTGCAGCATCCAAACGCTCGGCTTCCTGGGCGTCCCCACCCCTGACCGCACGCCAGTAGGAAACTTTCGTCCGCAAGAACTCACGACGCAGCTCAAGAATCTGCGCCTCTTCCCGCAAGCGCTCATCCTGCTGCTCCAGCAAGGTGATGAACTCGGAAATATCACGCTCGCCACCAAGGCCCGAGCGAACGTACTCACGCATATCAGCAATCGACATGCCGGACGCCGACAGGCACGACACCCACGTCAACAGCTCAAGGTCGTCTTCCTGATAGATGCGGTGACCGCTCGAAGGGTCACGCGCGATGGCAGGAATGACGCTCACATCCTCGTAGTAACGCAGGGTGGACGCGGGCAGCCCAACAAGCGCCGCTACCTCCTTGATGGAGTACGTGCGCCCGGAGCCTGTCCCTACCATAGCTTCACCCTAAAAGACCTCAAGTCCTTGAAGTCAAGCGGAAGTGCGGGACGTGCATCACGCGCTGCGACCTGCACAAAGACACAAGCACCCTTCTATCGCCGCGCAGGGTTGAGAATCGGCACAAAACGCCTCAGCGCACCTGCGCTAGAGAAGCTCTGCACGCCTCTGGAAAGCCCAGATAGGACAGGTCTCCTCACGCATATGAACGTCGACGCGGTCGAGAAGTTCACAACCGCCATTGAGATAGAAACGCGCATTCTTTTCCGTCGAGGTCACGAATCCGTATGCACGCCCACCACGCTTAGCCACATAATCCGGCAGGACCTTGGAGACCAGCCAGCGCCCCACACCGCGGCCTTGCATGCTCGCATCAACGGAGAGAACCTCGAGATACCAGTCGAAATCGCCATTATCGATGGCGATCTGATCAGATCGCTCGGTCGCGTCAAGGAAATCAGCCACGAGGCGCGGGGAAGCATAGCGGAAGAGCTCATAGCCTCCGCTGACGAAGCTACGCACCACACCAACCTTGCGATCATGCATGAGCGCCGTTGCGACAACACGCCCCTCACACTCCACGACAAGCGCGTGACGCACCCATTGATAGGAGGACGCGAGCATACGATTGATCGCGGCCAGGCATTGCGGGTAACGGTCCGGCCGGTAGAGGTAGGGCTTGAGCATGATGTGCAGCGGATAGTCGAGGAATCCCTCGGTGATAATGCGCGTCATTTCAGGAATATCATCGCGCGTAGCAGGTCGACACTTCACGAGCTACCCCTTCATCGACATGGACATATGAGCAATTTACTATCGAAAACCTAACTGCAGGTAGACACCTGTCATCCTACGGGATAGACGCCGATCTGGCCTTGTCAACGAGGTGTATTTTTCTTTGTCACTCAGTGGTCTTTCACTTGACGATCGGTCAGGTATTCTCACGCACACTCCCCCTCGTTGCTTTGTATCCACGAACGGACGATAATCGAGTGGTTCATATCAGGAGGACTGCATGCGACTCTTTCGCGCCCTGTGCGCCACGCTCGGGGCACTGCTCATCGTGTCGACGCTACCGTCGGGGGCCTATGCCGCCGACGGGCCAACGCTGTCAGAGACATTCGTTCTGACCAAGGACGGCCAGCTCGTCGACACGCTGACGATCATCGACCCGTCGCGGACGATGAGCGAGTCGGCGTGCCAGCCATACGCCGGCAAGTCGTCGGACCAGCACGTTGAGTTCGTGACGCGCGACGACGCAACCGTGTGCCACATGCAACTCATGTACACGAATGCGGAGAATGAATCTGAGTTCTCCATCGAGGACTCAGGCGAGTTCGTCATGACCGCTCACGCCGAGCGCACACTCACCGAGTCTCGAAAGTTGTTCCACCCGGACCTGACGCTGAAGTCTCTGTCCCTGAGCGTCGAGGGAGAGGTACAGTCCTCCACCGCGGGCGCTTCGACATCTGCGGCGACATACGAGGGCCGCACGTTCTCCGTCACCTCGTGGACCGACACCGTGCCCCAAATGATCACCGTGAAGGGCTCTCTCACCCCTGGCGGAGACCCCAGTGCCGCGGCGACGACGAATGCACTGAAGGATCCGTGGGGCGTGACCCCGATGCCTGCCTCGGCCTCGGCGAGCCCGAGCGCAGCGCCGACGGCGGGCGCTGCCGCCGCACCCGAGTCCTCCGATCCTCCGATCGCTCTTCTCATCGGTCTCATCGTTGGCCTCGTCCTTCTCGTCATCGGCATCGTGGTTGTCGTCTACGTTGTGCGCGCCAAGCGCGGCAAGAAAGCCACATCCGGAACGCAGGCTACAGCCCCGGCTTCTCATGTACGCGGCCCCTCTCCTGATCGTGGGAGCAAGGGCGTGGAGCACTACGCTCCTGCGACACCGATTGCGCCCACCCCTACGTCCGCTCCTGCTCCGGCTCCCACCGAGCGTCCTTCGGCCTCGATGAATCCTCCGCAGCCGACACCGCGTGACACCGGTTTCACGTGGGAGCACAAGTCGCGCCCGACGCCCGCCGCTGCTCCCGCACCTGCGACCCCGGAGGCTCCCAAGAGGCGACGCTCGCGCAAGGACCACAGGCCCGCAGTCTTCCCTGAGCGCCCTGCCCAGCCGATGACCGGTCAGCCGATGCCTACCGCTGACATGGCCAGCGGCCCCCTCCAGGCCCCGATGACTGACGTTTCTCAGCGCAGCGTGGCCCCGGTCGCACCCCCTGCTTCCCCGCAGGCTCCTACCGTCGCACCGGCCCCAACCACCACTCCGACACCCACGCAAGCATCCCAGCCCATCGTGCCGGCACCGCAGGCCGCAGCAACAGCACCACGGCAAGAGACTCACACGGAATCCACCTCTGAATCCTCGCTTCGTCGTCGTTCGCGCCAGGCCGCGGAGGCTCAGCCAGCGGCCGACGTTCAGCCGGCGTTCCCGAGCAGACGTTCACAGCGTCAGGCGGTCCGCGACACGCATGTTCCTCAGCCCATTCCGGCCCCCGAAGAAGCACCTGCGGCACAGCAGGTGCCGATTCCCGTGCCCATGCCTCCCGTTCCGCCCGTGCCGCCGCCTCCCACGAGCGCCGTCGACGCTTCCGAGACGATGCTGATCCCGAAGGTCCGCCAGGCTGCTATTCCGATGCCCGAGCCGGTCGCTGTGGTCGAGCCCGAGCCGGTCGCTGTGGTCGAGCCCGAGCCGATCGTGGAGCCCGAGCCGATCGTGGAGCCCGAGCCGGTCGCTGTGGTCGAGCCCGAGCCGGTCGCGGAACCCAAACCGATCGTCGAACCCGAGCCGGTCGCTGTGGTCGAACCCGAGCCGGTCGCTGTGGTCGAACCCGAGCCGGTCGCTGTGGTCGAACCCGAGCCGATCGTCGAACCGGAACCCGTCGTCGAACCCGAACCGATCGTGGAGCCCGAGCCCGAACCGGTCGTCGAACCGGAACCCGTCGTCGAGCCCGAAGCGATTGCCGAACCCGAGCCGGTCGCAGTGGTCGAACCCGAGCCCGTCGTGGTGGTCGAACCCGAGCCGATCGCCGAGCCCGAACCCGTCGTGGAACCCGCCCCGGCCTCGTCCACGTCGTTTATTGATGACGCGGAGATGCCGACCGCACAGATTCGTCGTGTTCGTCGAGTAAGGCCCGCGGACTGGGGGACGCCCGAACCGGCCACGCCGGCACAACAGCCCGAGCCCTCCCCTCAGGTGTCCGCGCCCCCGATGACGCCGGCTCCGTTCGAGCAGAGTGCGCCCGCCATGCCTTCGGTCGTCGAGCAGCCGCAGGCACCCGCGTCCCCGCAGATGCCCGCCCCCCTCCAGACGCCGACAGCTCCGGCCCCCTTCCAAGAGGACTGGAACGCGGAGATCTCGCAGAAGAAGGAAGCCCCGCGCGAGCAGGAAGGCGACAAGAAGCGCCGCAGGCTGTGGGGCTGGGGCAAGCGCCGCAAGAAGCGCAACGAGGCCGCCGTCTCGCCCGAACCCGAGATCGACGAGCCGATTGAGTCCTCGCACGCGCCGATGATTTCGGTCGACGCGCAGGACGAGGATGACTGGAACGACTGGCAGAACTGGAACTCGCGCAGCTAAGCGAGCGCCGGGGTGCGCCTACAGGCGACTCTCGGCCTCAGCAAGCTCGACGTAGCGCGCGAGCTCCTCGTCCAGATCGTCCAGATCATCCGTCCCGTCGGACGGAGCCTCAGCCTCCGCGTCTGATTCCTCCTGCCCGTAGCGCTCCAACAGGAGGCGCTCTCGGTAGAGATTGTCCGCCGTCATGCCGATGTTCCGCATGAGGGACGCGTTGAGGACCATACCCACGACAATGCCGATAATCGGCAGGATCTGCGCCATCTTCATGCCGACGAGGCGCGCTCCGAGGGCCGCGAACAAGGAGTTCACGGATGCGGTCAGCGCGTTGTTTCCGACGCTCCCCATCGATCCGCGCTTGGTCATCTTGCGCACCACCTTGTTAAACATGCGTATCGAGGTCTCCTTCTCGACGGCATGGTCATCAACCGTGCTACGCGGGGCGATCGCCTGGGATAAAACCATCGCGGAGAACAGCTTTTCCGCTGGATCCTTCGTGTCATACCCGTAGTACGCAGCCGTATGCGACACGAGGCGCGCAGAGGAGGCCAAGAACGTCGCGATATCGAGGCCGATTGCCCCCATGATCACGCCGATACCGGGTGCCGAAGCGATGCCCAGGCCAAGGAGAGCCGCAACCGCCCCTCCCGTGGCGAATATGCTACTCACCGCTCCTTCCGTCGCGGTAACGACGGCATATCCCACCTTCAGGTGGGGCCTGACCAATTGGATCTCTGTCAGGTTCAGGTTTCGGATGTCCTCGAGACACTCCACGTCGTTGCCGGCCCTGCGATACGCCTTCACAATTCGTTCGCGTCGGACCGATGATTCGGCGGCTGATGTCGCCTTCTCGACGAGCCCCAAAACAGCCGATGAGATCCAGCCCGCAATCGCAGCCACACCGGGGATTTTGCGCGCGAGGCCAACCACTTTTTTCAAAGGGGTGAGCACGTACGAACGGATGCGCTGAGTGATGACTCGAGGACTATGAGGGTTGACCTGAGCGTCCTTCCATTCCTGGATCGCATCCCACTGAGCACGATCGCCGTCGGTCATGCGCTGCCGAATATCGTCGCGCGTGCTGTTCTCTTCCTCCGGCTGATCTGTCATACCCCAAGCCTACCCGACCAAGATAAAGCGGCCCACGCCACAGAGCGAGCAGGATTGCCGCTCTCCTACGGGCGACTCTCGGCCTCGGCGATCTCCACGTAGCGCGCGATGTCTGCGCTCAGCTCCTGGCTGTCGGCAGGCCTCGCCAGGTCCGTCGAGGCGCCATCGGCGGTCTCCACGCGGCCATAGCGTTCGGCGAGGAAGCGCTCGCGATACAGGTGATCGGCGGTCTCGCCGATGGTGCGCATGAGGGCGGCATTGAGCCCGGCACTCACGACGACTCCCGCGACAGGGACGATCTGCGCGAGCTTGCGAGACGCCAGACGCACGCCCATTGCGCTGAAGAGAGAGTTCATCGCACTCACGACCACGTTGCCGCCGAGGCCGTCGAGCGAACCGCGCCGGGCGAGGTCACGCATCACCTTGTTGAAGGCCAGCATCGTCGTCTGCTTTTCGACGACGAAATCGTGGCCGCTGCCCGTCGGGTCGATCGCCTGCGAGAGCACCATCGTGGAGAAGAGTCGCTCCGTGGGGTCCTCCGAGTCGTAGCCGTAGTAAGCGGCCGTGTGTGCAACGAGGCGCGTCGCAGCGGCCAGGAAGGTCGTGATATCGACGGCGATAGCCGAGGCCGTGACCCCCACTCCCGGGGCGGAGGCCACGCCCATGCCGAGCACGGCAGCAACGGAGCCACCCGAGGCGAACACGCCGCTCACCGCTCCCTCGGCGGCCGCGGTCGTCGCATAGGCCAGGCCCAGGCGGGGCTTGACGGCGAGGACGTCGTCGAGCGACAGCGAGCGGATGTCCTGCAGGGACCGCACGTCAAAGCCCGCGGAACGGTAGGCCTTGAGGATGCGCTTGCGGCGCACCGAGGCCTCGGATGCGGAGGCTGCCAGCTCGACGAGGCCGAGGGCAGCGGAGGACACGGTTCGGGTGAGTGCCTCACCGCCGGGCACCTTGCGCGCGATAGACACCGCCTTACCCAGGGGTGCGAGGGCCGCCGAGCGGACGCGCTGCGAGATGACGCGGGGGCGCATCGGGCGCATCTGAGTGTCCTTCCACCGCTGGATTTCATCCCACTGGGCGGCATCGGACTCGCTCATGCGTGCGCGCAGATCGTCAGACATGCTCTCCCCGTTTCTCTCGCTGGAGCTAACTCACCAACACTACACAGTGAGGGCCGAGATCGGCGCTATGGCACGTCCGCGTCCCCTGTTATGCTTGTGACCTGGTAGTCAGATTCGGCCTCGATACGAAGGAGCTTCCGTGGAATCTCGTGAGTCGCTCATCAACCAGATTGCTCTTCTCCATGAGGAGAAGGAACACCAGAAGATCATCGCGCTCATCGAGGGACAGCCCCCGGCCGCGATGGACTACGAGCTGACCAGCCTGCTGGCACGCGCCTACATCAACTACGCCCAGCCCTACATGGATTCCTTCCAGGAACACATCAAGCACGCGGTGGAGCTGCTGCGCAGCGTTGAGGCCGAGGGCATGGCGGACCCGCAGTGGTACTACCGCATCGGCACTGCCCTCTACTGGCAGGACGAGGAAGAAAGCGCCATGACGTACCTGGAGCAGTGCCTCGCGATGGATCCGACCCACGAGGACGCTCCGCAGGTCATCGAGGAGTGCAAGCGTGCCCTCGAGCGTCGCACAGTCGTGCGTCCCCTCGACATGCGTGCGCTTGTCGACTTCTTCGAGCGCAACGACTACAGGTACGAGGTCGAGGACAATCGTCTGCGCACAGGCTTCACGAACGGCTACTACGTGTTCTCCGTGATCGACGATGGCGCAGACCTGAGCATGTGGGGCGGCATCCGCGAGGATGTGTCGATGGAGCTGCGCCCGCGTCTCATCCAGGCGTGCAACGACTGGAACGCGGCCACCAAGTGGCCCAAGGTCTACGTCGCGACGCTGGACGACGGCACGCAGCGCGTGTGCGCCGAGCAGTTCGTCTCGTCTCGCTACGGCATGACTGACGCGCAGGTGTCGATCAACATCGACCGTTTCATCTCGGCTTCCGAGGCCTTCTTCAAGGAGCAGATCGAGCGCATCCCCGCACTGGGTGGCGCGAGCGAGTAACGCTCGCACAGAAACGTTCCCCGGCCTCGTCTTTTCGGACGAGGCCGGGGTTCGTTATACGGTCGGCGTTCTACTCGCTGCGGCGGGGCACGTAGACGCTAAGGCCGCCGTCGCTGACAACGCCCGTAAGTGTCCCGTCATCCGCGACGCGCACGGACGGGTGGCCTCCGAGGATACACTCCCACTCCTGGCCCGCGTGACGATGGCCCACGTAGAGGGTCTTCTCGGCGCCCATACGGTCGGAGAGGATGACGGCGCAACCGGAGCCGGGGATCTCGGCCTTGCCTTCGCGAGCAAAGCCCACGACGTCAGGGTTGTCGAAAGCGTTGTGCTGCGGGCCGACAGCCGCGCGGGCGCGAATCGACATGAGGATCGGCAGCTCACGCACAGCAGGCAGATCGTCGGACTCGGGGGAACCGAGGAGGTCACCCCAGAACACGCAGGGAACCCCGGCCTCGTTGAAGAGGATGAGGGCGTAGGCGGCCGCCTTGAACCAGGGGGCGACCGTGGATGCCAGGGACTGGCCTGGCTGGGTGTCGTGATTTTCGACGAAGGTGACGGACTTGTCGGGGCGGGATGCCGTCAGCGTGTTCTCCCACAGGCGCGCGAGGTCCACGTTGCCGTCCGACACCGACGCATCGTGCAGGTGGTAGTGCAGGGGGACGTCGAAGAGCATGACGTTGGGGACCCGCTCAAGGTAGCCCTCGAGCTCGCGCACGTCGCCGCTCCAGTACTCGCCGACGGCGGGCAGGGGGCGGCCCGTCGAGGCGCGCAGGTCGTTCAGCCAGCGGGCGTAGAAGTCCGATCCCACGTGCTTGACGGCGTCCAGGCGCAGACCATCCACGCCGGTCGTCTCGACGTACCACTGACCCCAGCGGTCCAGCTCCTCGCTGACCCGGGGCTCGGTGACGTGCACGTCGCAGCCCATCAGGTAGTCGAAGTTGCCGAACTCGGTATCGACGGACTCGTTCCACTGCTTGCCTTCGAAGAGCCACAAGCCGTTGCGCTTCGTCGCTTCATCCCAGTCGATGCCGTGGAAGCACGTCCAGTCCCACGTGAAGTCCGAGTAGACGCCCGCGCGCCCCGGGAACGTGAAGCGGGTCCACGCCTCGATCGTCTCGGGCTCCCCGATCGCCTCATGGCGATTCTGGGGGTTGATCGGGGTGGCTCGCACGGTCTCGGACGCGTCGGCGCCCATGCGGTGGTTGAGGACGATGTCGGCACACACGGCGATGCCCACCGCGTGCAGAGCCTCGATGGCTGCCAGGTACTCGTCCTTCGTCCCGTACTTCGTGGGCACGGAGCCCCTCTGGTCAAACTCGCCCAGGTCGTACAGGTCGTAGACGCCGTAGCCGACGTCGTTAATGCCCTCGTGGCCCTTGTAGGCGGGCGGCAGCCAGATGATGGTGACGCCCAGGTCCGCGATCTCTTGAGCGTGCTCGGCGAGGTAGCGCCAGTGGCTGGCGTCCGGGACCATGTCCCAGGCGAAGGCCTGCAGGATCAGGGGGCCCGCCTCCGTCAGGGACGAGGCCAGGGCCGCTTCAGTCGTCTCATTCACCCGCATATCGTGGCAGGTTTCCCCTCCCCCGGGCACGTGAGGAAGGCAAACAGTGGCGGGGTATACACGGTAACGAGGCCGGGGCTGGGTACCGCTGATGCGCGCGGTCCCGGCCTCGGCCTCGTCGGTGATGTCGTTACTTGCGGCGCCCGAGGCGCCCCTTCAGGCCCCCGGAGAGGCTGGAGGCGCCGTCGGCGATGCCCGAGGCCGCGCTCTTGGCACCGACCATCACGACCTTCGCTTTGCCGCGCAGGCCCTTCTTGATAGTCGTCGCGGTCTCGGGTGTCTGCCCCTTTGTGGACGCACCCAGACGATGCTGGTCCCACTCCTCAACGCTGACGCCCGGAGGCGGGATCTCGCGCAGGTGCTCCTTGAGGAGCGCGGATTGGGACTGGAGCGCCATGAAAGTCAGGCCGCTCGACACGAATCCTCCGATGACGGGGACAATCTTCGAGAATCCCTTGGCGGCGGTGCTCTTCGTGATGTTGATGCCGATGAGGCGCAGGCTGTGCTTGACGACCGGATACCAGGTGATGCTCATCAGGGCGCGTTTTGTCGCGTGGTTCTGGTAGGCGGTCTTGGCGGCCACGCGCGCGAAAGCCGTCAGGGACTGGGCGGCGCCCCCAACCCCCAGCATGACGCCGAAAAACACGGCGAGCACGCCGAGCGTGTCGTCGTCAGCGTCTCGGCCGTCCGGGAGGAGCTCGCCCCAACCGTACAGGTAGACGAGCTTTTGCATGATTCTCAGCGCGTGCGCGTAATACTGCATCAGGTCCGCGGGAATCGTCCCGAGCATCGCGAAGCCGCCGGGGATACCCGCGACGAAAGAGATGGCCGCCGACTTGTTCGTTTCGTAGGAGATTGCCTCCTCTGCAAGCCTGTCGATCGCGGTCAGGGAGACTCCGGCATGCAGCGGGTTCGAGTCGATCGCACGTGCGATTACGTCGTCACTCAGGTGGAGTTTGCGCAGCTCCTGACGCAGGAACTCATCGCGGTTGACGCGCACGCCGGGCACGCGCACGACCTTCGCTAGGAAGTCGAGCGCTCGCTGTTCCACCTCGGGTTGCTGCCCCGCGGCGACTCTGGTCGGCTGGCTGCTGTGGGCGCCGGCGTTCGTCGTGTCGGGCATCGAGTTCCTCCTCGTCTCGCGACGCGCGGACAGCGCGCATCCGGTCCCACTCTAGCGGGCGACGCTCACTCAGCGCAGGCGTCACGAGGCCGGGGCTGAGTCCTGCTCCCACGTACCTCCCGTTCCGGGCATAGGCTGGTCTCATGTGGATCCTCGCTGCCTGCTTGTCAGCCCTGTTCGCGGGGCTGACTGCCGTCCTGGCGAAGGCGGGCGTCGCGTCGACGAGTTCGACGGTCGCGACGGCGCTGCGCACGGTTGTCGTGGCCGCGGGGGCGTGGGGCATGGCGGCGCTGACGGGAACGGCCTCCGGCGTTACCTCTATCGACGGGACATCTGCGCTGTTCCTGGTGTTGTCCGGGTTGGCGACGGGGGCCTCGTGGCTGTGCTATTTCGCGGCGCTGTCTCGAGGGGACGTGTCCCGCGTGGCGCCGATCGACAAGCTGTCGACGGTCCTGGCGATCATCCTCGCGCTCATTCTGCTGGGCGAGCCGGTGAGTGTGTGGGGCGCGGCCGGGATTATCGCGATCACGGCGGGGACGCTTCTGATGGTGGAACCCGCTGAGCTATCGGGCCTTCCTCGAGCGCTGCGCGGGGGTGGGAGCTGGCTGACGTTCGCGCTCGCGTCCGCTCTGTTTGCCGCGTTGACGTCGATCCTTGGGAAGGTCGGCATTTCTGGGGTTGATCCAACGCTGGGGACGGCGGTGCGCACGCTGGTGGTGCTGGCGATGGCGTGGGTGATCGTGGGCGCGCAGGGCCGCATGGGCGAGGTGCGGTCGATTCCGGGTCGCGAGCTGGCGTTTATCGTCGCGTCGGGTGCTGCGACGTGCGCGTCGTGGCTGGCGTACTATCACGCGTTGAAGGATGGGCCTGCCTCGGTCGTGGTGCCCATCGATAAGCTGTCGATCCTCGTGACCGTCGCCGTGTCAGCCGTGGCGTTTCACGAGCGTTTCACACCGCGCTACTTGCTCGGCCTCGCCCTCATGTGCGTGGGGACGGCGGCCATGGTGGTGGCGTAGATTCGCGCCTGCTCGGCGTGTTAGTGGCCTTGTTTTTCTTCTGAGGTGTCGGTGTTGTTGACGATGAGTTGACCGAGGGGGAATGGGCCGGTTGTTTCGGTGGTGGTGACCAGGCCGTTGATGGTTTGGGTTTCGCCCGTGAAGGGGTTGGTGGCCGTGCCCGCCCAGGTCGTGGTGAGTGTGATGGTGCGCGTGGCACTGGGGTATGGGCCGTCGAGGAAGGATTTCCACCCGTTGGGCGCCTTGTAGTAGTGGCGAATCAGGGCAGGGTCGGTGTTGGGATCCATGCCCTCTTGCCAGGGCATCCCCGGCGAGGTCGTGGTCAGATCCGGGGTTCCATCCCCCCAGCTCCACGTGTAGGACGTGGCCGTCAGAGTGATGGTGATGTCCCGACCCAACAGCGTGACAGTGTGGGCCTGCGTGGGATGCGTGGCGGCAACGAGCGTGGGAATGTACTTATTCGTGTACGACACACCTTCGGGCCGCTTGTGAAGGCCCGCGCCATCTGCATGGATCGTCGTGGCCGCGTAGTACAGGATCTCGCGCGTGGTTGGAGCCTGCCCCGCAGTATCACCATTCCCCTTCCGCGTGATGTGCGCACACACGAATGGCTTGGATTCAGTCCCATCCGACAACGTCACTGTGTGCATCGTGTGACCATCGCACTTATCGTCCTCCGCATAGGCGTGTGCCTCTGCGCTTGCATCAGCAGAATTCGACAAACGGATCGAGTCATCATTTGATGATTCTGTACTGGGCTGCGCACCGTTGTTGTATTGGTTTCTCCCTTGTTGAAGAAGTGCATCGATAGAATCGCCGTGCGCATCTGTATCAAAATTCGGAGGAGGATCAGATCCTTCCGCGCGCACTGATTGAGGAAGAACCACAACTGCCAGAATTGCCAGAATTATTGCTGACCAGACTCCGAGAATTTTCTTAGTCATCAGTTTTTTCCATTCCAGCTCGAGTCACGACCCAGTGCCCATCGTCCCATGTCAGCACTAATGCGAAGATGGAATGGTACTGCTGCTCGTGCACATATATATTCTTCTTCTGACAAATCGTCCCGTCCACTGAGTTAATAGCTAAGACCACAGCAACCGCATTGTCGGCTCCATCTCCGTCCGACGCTTCAGCAGGTTCGAGCTTGAGAACATGTTCCACGATCGACGAATCGTTGTATAGCCATCCCTCGTCATAGAGGGATCTAATCCTCTGTGTCACTTCGCGAGCGAACTGCGAATCACTAGCGGACATCTCTTCGAATAGCCCTGTGTCTCCGGTGTTCCATGCATAGACCATGAGGGCGAGATAATGCTCCGCAGCGGCCTCGGCACCTCGTTCACTGTTTTCCTTGGCTTCTTCTGGTAGTTCCGGTTTGGTGTAGGTGTCTGCCGCGAACTCGGCGGGGCGCACGAGGACGCCGTCGGGGCCGATTGCGTATCCGCCCGACATGGCGGCCTCGCTCGATGCTGACGGCATGGGCGCTGGGTGCACGGTGGGTGTTGCGGCGGCGCTGGGGCGATCGTTCCACGAGCCGATGCTCGCGCCCAGCGTGTACGCACCAACAGCTGCCACAGCAACCAGTACGGTGAGCCCGATACCCATTGCCCACGGGCGCAGCGCTGCTCGTCTAGCTGATAGGGCGCGCTTCTTGCGGCGCGACGGCGAACCAACGAACGCTTGCTCTTCTTCCTCGACGACAGATCGATCAGACAGGGGTGAGATCTCCATGGCGTGTGCCTTCCACGGTGACGAACTACCAGCGCTCCCCCACCATCGGAGGCACGCCCTTCCACATCAGGGTACGCGCAGAACCGACACGAAACACCAACAATGCTGCGCAACCATCACGCAAATCCTCCCACCCACACCCCCATAACCGCACGAATGTGCACACTCAGCCTCGGCCTCGTCCGTTGAACGGCCGGAAACGGGTCACTCCCCTGGGAAATACTCCTCGGCGATCCCATCCAGCTGCGCGCGAATCTCCTCGAAGGGGCGGTCCAGGTCGAGCGTCGTCGCGCTGATGCGGTTACCGCTCATGCGGTAGGTGGCATCAGGCTGGATGACCTCGTCGGTGGCGGCGTAGAGGAGCATGCCTGAAACCTCGATGCTCTCCCCCGCGCGCTCGAGGGCCGTCTGCTTGTTCTTCACGTACGCGAAGATCTGGTACAGGTTCCCCGAGTGCACGGTCCTCTTGTCGAAGTTGCTCTGCATCGTGGACGCGTAGTACTTCGCGTCAATGATGAGCACGCGTCCGCGAGCACTCAGGGTGATGTCGCTGCGCATGGCGGGTAGGCCGTCAGCGACGCCGTCATCCAGAGCCCAGTCGATGAAGGACGCACTGGCATTCAAACGGGGATGTTCCCGGCGATAGTACTCGAGGATGAACTTCTCATACAGGCGGCTCATGCGCTGCTCGTCGAAGAAATCCATCATGCGCACGCTGCCGTCGCTCTGGGTTTGAAGCAGCCCTTTGACGACGAGCCAACACACCGCCATCAGCATGCGGTAGGTGCGGTTGTTGCGGTCGTATCGCATGTTCCAGTCGACCGTGTACAGGTCGATGTCGCGCACGTCCGCGAAGAAGACCATGAGCTTCTTCAGGCTCTTCTTGCGGGCCCTAGTAATGTCCGAGCGCACGAGCAGCGCGACCGTCGCCTTGATGACCCGGTTCATCGTCGTGTCAACGCTGAACTCGTCGTAGGAGCACACCAGCTGGCGACGCAGAATCGCCTGCGACTTCACGGAGTCGGTGACCTCGATTTTGCCGCGCAGGGAGGAGCGCGCCTCGGTCTGGCTCACGTATTCCTGCCCGAGGCCTCGTTTGAGTTGCAGGGAGACGCCTCGCTCGAGGATGGCGGCGCACAGCTCGGCGGCGTTGTCGAAGTCCTCCGTGGCCACGGCGCGGTAGCCTTGCTCACGCAGCGCCGAGAAGGCGTAGGCGAGCATGTGGAAGACATTGCGGACGCGAATCACCGCAGCGACCTGCGCAGCCTGTCGCTCCATTCGCGGACCTTGCCGGGCTCGTCGAACCAGTACTCCTTGAGCATCGGGATGAGCTCGTACTCCACGATCGAGGCAAGGGCCTCGTCGGTGCAGGTCTCACGTTTCATGTTGCAGAAGTAGCTGTGGCCGATGCAGAAGCCCTCGCCGAGAGACTCATCCTCGACGATCGCACGGTTGAGGGATTCCACCTCGCGCACCAGGGCCTCGAACCTCGAATTATCGAGGCCGGCGCAGTACTTACGGAAGCCGTCGGAATCGAAGGCGGGGCTCAGCTCCACGAAGGCGAAGCGGCGGCGCAGCGCGTAGTCGAGCATCGCGAGGCTGCGGTCCGCCGTGTTCATCATGCCAATAATGTGGACGTTGCGAGGCACGTAGAAGAGCTCGCGTGAATAGAGGAGCTGAAGTTTGTTCTTCGGTCCCCGTTTATCGCTCTCAATGAGCATGAACAGCTCGCCGAAGATCTTGGAGAGGTTGCCACGATTGATCTCGTCAATGATGAAGAAGTATGCGTTCTCCTCGTCGTCGTCGGCGGCTTTCTTGCAGAAGGAATAGAACGCCCCCTTCACCAGCTCGAATCCCGCACCGGAGGGGCGGTATCCCTCGATGAAATCCTCGTAGGAGTAGCTCTGGTGAAACTGGATCAGCTTGACGCGCGAAACATCCTTGACGCCCATCATCGAGTATGCGAGACGCTTAGCGGCGTAGGTCTTTCCTACACCAGGCGCTCCCTGCATGATGATGTTCTTCTTCGTGCGCAGCAGCCCCGCGATCGCGTCGTAGCGTTCCTCGGGCATGTAGACCTCGTTGAGGAATTGCCGGACGGAGTACTCCGGGAAGATAACTAGCAGCTCCTCGCTCTCAACGGCGTCATCACTGTCCTCGAAGAACGTCTCAATGCGAGAAAGGAGTTCAGGGTAGTCGGTGATCTCGGTGAGGGTCTTCATGGCCAGTCGTTCGTCGATTGGCCAGTTTCCTGCGGACGTCCAGCGGACCTCCCGACAATTCGGGTAGTGGCCGCCCTCCGGATCGTAGACGTAGTCACCCGCAACAATTCCTCGCCCGAGAATCTCTGAACGTCCCTTCTTCACGAAAACGACATCGCCCGGCTTCATCTCGTTCGCAAACTGCCACAGGGCGTGAATGTCATTCTTCTGAGTGCCGTTTTCAGGATAGGTCTGGAGCATCTGTGCCTTCAGACCTTGTTTAGTCGCATAGGAGCTTAGATCCCCGACCTCACCCCAGGCCAGTCCCATAATTCCGCGCGAGTAGAACTCGTCCCACATGCAGGCGCCCCGGCCGGGGGCGTAGAGCCAATAGCGCACGGTCTCCACGTCGGCGTCCCCCAGGGCAGCCGCCTGGGTGACTTCTTCCTTGTCTTTGTCAGCCTCTTTGTTCTCACGGTTGACCTGTTCGGAAACGCGCCACGCGTATGCCGAAAGCTCGGGGAAGGAGAAGTACTCGTAGGTTCCGGATTTCAACACCGACAGAATGCTGTCGCGAATCCCCAGATATTCAGTGGATTCGGGAACTTTCTTCAACGACGCCAGCACAGAACGAACCGATGAAGGCATCCGGTCGGGCAGCGCGAGGAACCATCGGTCTCGCGAGCTCAGGTTGACGTAGGCGTATGGGCGAATCCAGAAAAGACCCATCGTGACATTCCAGCAGGCGTGGCGCTGTTGGAGAACTGCATCGTAGGCGTCACGGAACACTGCCTCTGTCCGCTCAGTCGGCTGATCCGCGTGGACGAGGGCCGCCGCGAACAGGTCCCACAGCCTTTCGATATCCCCATCGTCCCGGCGTACCTGGTCGTAGAGAGTCGCATTGACATTGACTAGCGTAGGGATGCCGACGAAATCATCATGCAGCGGGGCTTGCACGCCGAGAGCGCCACCAATTCCGAGGGCAACCGCCCGGCGCTTATTGTCTGTGAGGCCTCGATTGAAGAGGCCGTAGACCGTGAAAGGATCAATATCCGTCGGAATACCACCGGAGTCAAGCGTCGGCAGGTCCATACCGAGTTCGGCGTAGATATGCTGCAACGTCGCAATAAGAGCCTGCCGATCATCCTTGAAGGCAAGCAGTTTGTCCGCTAGTTCCATGAAAAAGCGCGGCCATGAGTACTGGCTATCCGTCGTCATGGCCACACCCTACCACCCAGGTGATCGGCGACACGATTCACGCCCCTAGTCGCCCAACAGCAAAGCCGGGCCACGCCCTCGCGCGACCCGGCCACTACCTCGAGGAAAACGCGGACCCTCAGTCCAGGTCCGCCAACACGCCCAGGTCGCGTGCAGCCTGCCGTAGGCGCTTATCACGAGTCCACAACGCCACACCGGGCGTTACGACAGCACTCGCTAGAAGTGCCACATCGACAGCACTGAGGCCCCTCCCCCATAGCCGCCGCTCCTCGACGAGATGCCGCATACCCTGATCATCAACACTGCGCACGATCATCAAGCGTTCAAGCGCTTTCAGGAAGATCGATCGATTCTTGAGATTCCCCAACGCGAGTTCAGTGATGACACTCTGATGCACGCACACCTGGTCACGCTCGAGCAGATCAACCAGAAGCGGTTCAGTTTTCCGCAGGTGATCGATCCAGATGTTCGTGTCAACGAGGACTCTCATGCGCGCTCTCGACTCCGAGGAGCGGCCTCCGCCGCAGAATCACTACCGCCGAGCGCAGCGAGCTGCCGACCACTCTCAATGCGAACGAGGAGTTCTACCGCATCCTTGATCAACGCGGATCGTTCTTTGACCCCAGTCAGCTCCTCAGCGCGCGCAATCAGATCATCATCGAGTGTCACAGTGGTTCTCATAGCTACCTCCAACCCCAAGATAGCATCATAATCACCATCATTTGATTCGACTATTGATGCTCATTGACGCTCACGCGCCCTCTCACCAACAGCAAAGCCGGGCCACACCCTCGCGCGACCTCATTGCCGAGGACACTCCCGTCACCTGATATCACCATGTGTCAAACCTCAGTGATGTATCCCATTAATTGAGGTCTCAGAGCTTTTCAACCGACTGCACCCATCACCTAGCGCAAGAATGGTCTCGGGAAGCAATACAGGGCGACCAGACCAGTCGCGGTGTCTACGATGACACATCACTGACCTGTTGCTTGAGCCGCGCATCACCCAGCGGCCCCCACCTTCGACTCAATGAAAGAGGCTCACATGAGCGACAACAACGAGAACGTTGACCAGGACAAGACCCCCGAGGGTCCCCTCCAGACCGACCACGGCACGACCACCATCGAGGAAAACGTCGTCGCTAAGATCGCCGGCATGGCCGCCCGCCAGGTGCCCGGCGTGCACGGCATGGGCAACGCCGTGCGCCGCGCCTTCAGCGCCGTAACTGACCGCATCACCACCACCCAGACCAACGTCACCGGCGGCATCACCGTACACAAGGGCGAAACCCAGACCGCCATTGATGTCACTGTCGTCGTCGAGTACGGCTACTCCATCATCAACGTCTGCAACGACATTCGCAGCAACATCATCGACCAGATCGAAGGAACCACCGGCCTGGAGGTCGTCGAGGTCAACATCGACGTCACCGACGTCCACCTGCCCGAGGAGGAAACAAACACCTCCGACTCAACCGATCTGAAGTAGTCGACCTCGACGCCTGGATCTGAGGAATTCTCATGAAGACAACGCACCTGGCTCTCCTGGTGGGCCTGTTCATGGGAGCCGTTCTCGCGTTCGGTTCCTTCGCCAGCTTCGTCCTCGTTGCCCTGTGCGGCGTCGTCGGATGGGTAGTGGGCCTCTATCTGGAGGGCCGGGTCGATGTCCAACGTATCCTCGATTGGCGAAAGAGGTGACGAGCGTGGCCGCGCCTGACTCAGCAGTCACGCAGTCGAAGCCGTCACGCGAGAAGGAATCCTCCTTGACGCAGCGCGGCACCACGACTATTCCGGCCAATGTCGTCGCCCGAATCGCCGCTCAAGCCGCGTTTGAATTTGCCGCTGTCGGCTCGAACGCAGGTGGAGTCCTCGGGATTGGCTCCCGCCGAAACTTCGGGTCTCGACCCGAGGCCACATGCCAACTCTATGGGCAGCGCGCGATCCTCCATCTGGACCTCGGCCTCGTCTTCCCCACCCCCTTGTCCTCCACTCTCGAGGACCTGCGTGCGCACGTGAGCGGTCGCGTTGAGAAGCTGTGCGGGATGAACGTTGGCAAGATAACCATCGACATATCCTGGCTCAACCCGAGCAATCGCGTCAGGAAGCCCCTGAGATGAGAACACCCGTACCGGCAATCGTTTATCGCCCGACCCGGAGCGCACCTGCCACCCTGTTGGCATTGCTGCTCCTCATTGTGGGAGGCCTCGGCACGTGGCTGACGGCGTACCGCTTCCTCAAGGGGGCCTGGCCACAGCGCGCCGTAACCACGCTTGACGCGGTTGGCGCGGCATCCCTCGGTTCCATCGCTGTGCTTGTCGCAGCCGGAGTCGCCGCCGCCTTTGGTCTCTTCCTCCTGATCGCAGCACTGTGGCCTGGCCGCCCCAAGCACGTCGCTTTTCTTCCCGACGATATCCCCGGGCAGACAGCACTTCACCGTTCTGACCTGGCGATCCTCGTGAAGAGGCACGTCGAACAGCTCGCCACGATTCGGTCCGCTTCCGCCACGGTGCGCAGGTCACGAGTCGAGGTTGTCGTCTTCAGCGACGCGGATGACTTAGACGCCGTGCGCGAAGCCGCGTCCAAGAAGACCGACGAGGCCCTGGAGATTTTCACCCCCGAGGGCATCACCCATAGCCGCATCCGCACCAAGCGCGTGAGCTGAAAGAAAGCCGATTATGCGTTCAGTTTCTGCCGCTCTTAACAGAGTTTTCCTGGCCTTCTTCGGGCTGCTTATCGTCTGCGTGTCCGCCTGGTTCCTCGCATCAGGCCTCGACGCAGGCCACTACGTGCCCGGCATTTCCGCATACCTTGCCGCAGCGCAGGACGAGATCGGGGCGATTCTCTCGCCTCGCGCCCACTGGCTCGTGCCGTGCGGAGTGCTGGCATCCATGATTACGTTCCTCGTCGGTTTGTTCCTGCTCCTCATGCAGGTGCCGCGTAGGCCCGCGAATTCCTCGCTCAGGATCAGCGGCTCCGACGGTGCCCTGCTGGCGACTCTCCCTCCGGAAGTTCTGTCGCAGGCTCTCTCCGAGCGTGCACTCGGCGTTCCCGGGGTCGAGCGTTGCACTGTCTTCGTCACCGGTTCCCCGAGTAAGCTCTGGGTTCAGGCGGACACGAGCGTTGCGCCGGACTGCGAGGTCGAGTGGACCGTGACCGAGATCCGGAAGCTGCTGAACGAGGACGTGGCTACATCTCTCGGAACGCCGCCCAAGCAGCTCGACGTCCTCGTACGACTGGCGCGCTCGGTGAGTTCGACGTCAACGTCGAAGGCCGTCACAGGCCAGCCGTCGCCGGCAATCACAGGAACGGGAACAGGCGCGTAAGACGTGGGGCAGAGCGGGCGTCGCCTTACCCCACGTTTGTTGTGGGCAGGGCACCCACATTCACGAAGCCGGGCCACGCCCTCGCGCGACCCGGCCACTGCCTCGTTCAGAAACGATCAGACATTGAAGCGGAACTCCACGACGTCTCCGTCTTCCATGACGTAGTCCTTGCCTTCCATGCGGACCTTGCCGGCGGCCTTCGCGGCGGCCATGGAGCCGGCCTCGACCAGGTCATCGTAGGAGACGACCTCGGCCTTGATGAAGCCCTTCTCAAAGTCCGTGTGGATGACGCCGGCGGCCTTGGGGGCGGTGTCGCCCTTGTGGATCGTCCAGGCGCGCGCTTCCTTCTCGCCGGCGGTGAGGTAGGTCTGCAGGCCGAGGGTGTCGAAGCCGACGCGGGCCAGCTTGTCCAGGCCGGACTCGTCCTGGCCGGATTCGGCGAGCATCTCGCGGGCATCCTCGTCGTCCAGTTCGACCAGCTCGGCCTCGAACTGGGCGTCCAGGAAGATGGCTTCAGCAGGGGCGACGAGGGCGCGCAGTTCGTCCTTCATCTCCTCGTTGTCCATCTCGGCGGCGTCCATGTTGAACACGAAGATGAAGGGCTTGGAGGTCATGAGCTGGAAGGTGCGCAGCGCGTCCTGGTCCAGCTTGGCACCCTCGGGGCCGGACAGCAGCTCGCCGCGCTCCAGCAGCTCCAACGCCTGGCGGGCGGTTTCGAGGACGATCGGCTCGGTCTTCTTGCCGCGCACCTCCTTCTCGAGGCGCGGGATCTGCTTCTCGACGGTCTGCATGTCGGCGAGGATCAGCTCGGTCTTGATGGTCTCGATATCCGAGGCCGGGTCCACCTTGCCGTCGACGTGCACGACGTCGGGGTCAGAGAAGGCGCGCGTGACCTGGCAGATCGCGTCGGCCTCGCGGATGTTGGCGAGGAACTGGTTGCCCAGGCCCTCACCCTCGGAGGCGCCGCGCACGATGCCGGCAATGTCCACGAAGGACACGGTGGCGGGCAGGATGCGCTGGGAGCCGAAGATCTCCGCGAGCTTGTTCAGGCGCGGGTCGGGCAGAGGGACGACGCCGACGTTGGGCTCGATGGTCGCGAAGGGGTAGTTCGCGGCGAGCACGGTCGCGCGGGTCAGGGCGTTGAACAGGGTGGACTTGCCGACGTTGGGCAGTCCAGCGATACCGATAGTAAGAGACACGCCCCCATCCTATCGGAGCAGGCCCGGTGGTGTTGCCCTACTTCGTGTGGTTTGGCCCAGCGACGCGGGGCGCGTGGGGGCGCGCGGGCGCCATGCCGGCATTCTTGAGGTCGGCGCGCAGGTCGCGGGGCAGCGCGAAGGTCGTCGATTCGGTTTCGGTGCGGGCTACCTCGACGGTGGGGAATCCGCGCTCCTGCAGCCATTCGATGACTTCGCGCACGAGGATCTCGGGCACGGACGCGCCGGAGGTGAGGCCCACGGTGCGGGCTCCCTCGAACCAGGATTCCTCGAGCTCGTCGGCTTTGTCGACGCGGTAGGCGGCGCCGGCCCCGGCCTCGAGCGCGACCTCGACGAGGCGCACGGAGTTCGAGGAGTTCGCCGACCCGACGACAACCATGACGTCCACCTGGGGCGCGATGTGCTTGACGGCGCCCTGGCGGTTCTGGGTGGCGTAGCAGATGTCGTCCGACGGCGGGTCGATGAGCTGCGGGAAGCGCTGGCGCAGGCGGTCCACGGTCTCGCGGGTCTCGTCGACGGAGAGCGTGGTCTGGGAGATCCACACGACGCGCGAGGGGTCGCGCACGACGACGTTATCGACCTCGTCGGGGGTGCCGACGACCTGGATGTGGTCGGGGGCCTCGCCAAAGGTACCCTCGACCTCCTCGTGGCCCTGATGGCCCACCAGGATGATGTCGTAGTCTTCCTTCGCGAAGCGCACGGCCTCGCGGTGCACCTTGGTCACGAGCGGGCAGGTCGCGTCGATCGTAGCGAGGTGGCGGGTGGCGGCGGCCTCGTGGACGGCCGGGGAGACGCCGTGCGCAGAAAACACGACGCGGGCACCCTCGGGCACCTCGTCGGTCTCCTGGACGAAGATCGCGCCGCGCTTAGTCAGCGACTCGACGACGAACTTGTTGTGGACGATCTCCTTGCGCACGTACACGGGCGCGCCGTAGAGCTCGAGGGCCTTTTCGACGACGTCGACGGCGCGGTCCACGCCGGCGCAGTATCCGCGGGGAGCCGCCAAGAGGATGCGGCCGTTGCCCTCACCGTGGGAGGAGGGCAGGGGGGACTCGGCGCTGGCTCGCAGGTCGACGTTTTCATTCATGCGTCCACCCTAGCGCCCGGGGTGGCGTGCGTGCGCGCGCTCGTGGCAATCCCACACGCTCCTCATCGACGAGGCCGGGGCTGTCCACAGGCCCGCGCTGCGGCAGCGCGGCGGGGACTTTCCTGTGGCATGCTGAGTGGCGTGACATCGTCTCTTCCCCCTGCTGCGCCGCCTCCGGGCGGCTCGCCCCAGCCTCGTCCGCCCGCCGCGAAGGCGGCTGATACGACGCGCGATAATCCGTGGCCGCTGCGCAGGCTGACGGAGAATATCAAGGTGTACGTGGACCGCATGAGCCCCCTGTGGGTGGAGGGCCAGGTCGTCGAGTACAAGGTGCGTCCTGGCGCGAAGATGCACTTTTTGACGCTGCGCGACCTTGAGACGGACACGTCGATGACGGTGACCGCGTGGGCGGGCGTCATGGATTCCACGCCCCTGACCGAGGGTGCACGCGTGGTGACACGCGTGAAGCCGGTGTTCTGGGAGCGCTCGGGTCGACTGAACCTGCAGGCCGCGGAGATTCACCTGCAGGGTGTGGGTGATCTGCTGGCCCAGATTGAGGCGCTGCGCGCCCGCCTGGCCGCAGAGGGCCTGTTTGCGGACGCCCGCAAGAAGCCGCTGCCGTTCCTGCCTCGCACGATCGGCCTGATCTGCGGCCGCAACGCGAAGGCGAAGGACGACGTGGTCGTGAACGCGTCGGATCGCTGGCCGAGCGCGCGCTTTGAGATCCGCGAGGTCGCCGTGCAGGGCGATCACTGCGTGCCCGAGGTGGGCCGCGCCCTCCTCGAACTAGACGCCATGGACGACGTCGACGTCATCGTCATCGCGCGCGGTGGCGGCGCGGTCGAAGACCTCCTCCCCTTCTCCGACGAGCGCCTCGTGCGCGCCGTCGCGGACGCCCGCACGCCCATCGTCTCCGCGATCGGCCACGAGGGCGACTCTCCCCTGCTGGACCTGGTCGCCGACTACCGTGCCTCGACCCCGACGGATGCGGCTCGCCGCATCGTCCCGGACCGCGCCCGCGAGCGCGACGGCATCTCTCAGGCGCTGACCCGCATGCGCGGGGCGCTGGGCGCGCGCCTGGCGACGGAGCGATCGAACCTGACGCTGATCGCGTCACGCCCGGTGCTCCAGGGCCCGGAGGCCATCGTCGAGGGGCACCGCGTGGCCCTGACACAGCGGGTCACCGCAATGCGATCGGCGATCGAGCGTCGGCTCGCCTCGGAGCGCCAGCAGCTGACGCGCTCGCGCGCGACGCTCACCGCCCTGTCCCCACAGGCGACACTGGACCGCGGCTACGCGCTGCTCAAGACCCCGTCGGGCGCGCTCATCACCTCTTCGGCGCAGATCAAGAAGGGCGACCTCATCGAAGGCATCCTCGCGTCGGGCCGCATGGTCGCCCAGGTCGTGGGCGCCACCAACCCGGCTCCTCCAGCGGACGCGCCCGACACAGGCGCCTGACCCGCAGGCCCCACCCCGGCCTCGTCCCACGAACCCCAGACTCAAAGGAACACAGACATGACCACGAACGAACAGCTCCCCGATCCCCAGTCCCTCGGCTACGAGGAGGCGCGCGACGAGCTCGTGCGCATCGTCCAGACCCTCGAGGGCGGTCAGGCCCCGCTCGAGGACACTCTCACGATGTGGGAGCGCGGCGAGGCCCTGGCAGCCCGCTGTTCCCAGATCCTCGACGGTGCTCAAGAGCGTCTTTCTGGACGCACCTCCACGCCCTCCCCCGAAGCACGCTAATGTACATTCTGTAGATCCGCTCACACGCAGGTGAGGAGACGCCATGACGGTGCAATCTCAGCCCCACGTGCTCGCGATCGGCGAGGCGCTCATCGATATCGTCGTCACGCACGAGCAACCCGACTTCCCCGTCGAGATCCCGGGCGGTTCCCCCGCGAACGTCGCCCTGACGTTGGGGCGCCTCGGCCGGCCTGTGGCGCTGGCGACCTGGTTCGGCGCGGATACGCTCGGCCGCCTCATCGACTTCCACATGTACGATTCCGGCGTGCACGTCACCGGGGCCTCGCGCGGCGCCTCACACACATCGACGGCCCTGGCGCGCTTGGATGAAAACGGCGCCGCCTCCTACACCTTCGATCTCGAGTGGGCCCCGGCTGCCCCGATCGAGGTTCCAGAGACCGCGCAGATCCTCGAGGCCGGGTCTATCTCCGCGATCATTGAGCCCGGCGCCTCCGCCGTCCTTGACGCGCTAACCCGCGGCCGCGAGCACGCGCTCGTCTTCTTCGACCCGAACGCGCGCCCCTCGATCATGGGCGAACCCGAGGCGGCCCTCACCTCCCTCGAACGCTTCATCGCCCTCGCGGACGTCGTCAAGGTCTCCGACGAGGACATCGACTGGCTGACAGGCGGCGCCAGCATCGACGAGGTCGTGGATCGTTGGCTCGGCATGGGCCCATCCCTCGTGGTCGTCACGCGCGGCAAGCACGGGAGCCTCGCCGTCACCTCCTCGGGCCTGCGCTTCACGAAGACCCCGAGCGACGTCAAGGTCGTCGACACGGTCGGCGCGGGTGACTCTTTCATGGGCGGCATGATCGACGCCATGTGGGGCATGGGCCTGCGCGGCGCCGACGCGCGCGAGGCACTACGTTCCCTGCCCGAGGAGCAGGTCCGCGCCATCATCGACCGCGCCAGCGCCGTCTCCGACGTGACCGTCTCACGTAAGGGCGCGAACCCGCCCTGGGCGCACGAGCTCTCCTAAGCACGCCACACACATGACGAGGCCGGTCCCCACATCGGGGTCCGGCCTCGTTCAATGCGCGCGTCGCCGCGCTCGACGCGCGCTTACTTGCCCATGCGGCGCTCGCGCTGCGCGTAGGAGCGCAGGGCGCGCAGGAAGTCGACGCGGCGGAAGTCGGGCCAGTAGACCTCGCAGAAGTAGTACTCGGAGTGCACGGACTGCCACAGCATGAAGCCCGACAGGCGCTGCTCGCCCGAGGTTCGGATGACGAGGTCAGGGTCGGGCTGGTCCTTCGTGTACAGGTGCGCGGTGATATCCGCGTCGGTGAAGGAGTCGGCGAGCTCGTCGAGGGTGCGCCCCTGGGCCGACGCCTCGCGCATCATGGAGCGCACAGCCTCGGTGATCTCGTGTCGGCCACCGTAGCCGACGGCGATATTGACGGTCATTCCCTGCACGTCAGCGGTGCGCGCGACGGATGCACGCAGATCCTCGGAGACCTTCTCGGGCAGCAGGGACAGGTCACCAACCACGGCCAGCTTCCAGCGCCCTTGATCAGCCAGGAGAGACACTGCCTCGCAGATGATGCGCAGCAGCTCGCCCAGCTCGCCGGCATCGCGCGAGAGGTTGTCGGTTGAGAGGAGCCACAGCGTCACGATCGACACACCCGCGTCGTCGGACCACTGGAGGAACTCGCTGATCTTTCCAGCGCCAGCGCGGTGTCCCTGCGAGGCGGTCGCGCCCAGGGACTTCGCCCAGCGGCGGTTACCGTCCAGGATCACGCCGATGTGGGCGGGTACGGCGGCATCAGACAGCTCGGCTTTGAGGCGACGCTCGTACATGTCGTAGAGCATGTTCCACTGGGCCATGATGTCCCTCCCTACTGTCGCACCCTGCGGCGCGGCGTACTCTTATGACATTAAGGGTATCGCGCCGTAGGACGGCAGGGAAACACAAGCACTCTCGAAGAGCGAGAACACGCCTATCGCAACAAGTTACGGCGTAGTAACCTACGGACTCGTAAGAAATGTTGACAGGTTGACAGGGGGAACGGATGAAGATCGCATCGCTCACGCCCAAGGAATGGTTCTCGGGCCAGCTCGTGCAGATCAAGCCGAAGCTGCGCGGTTGGCTGCACCTGGCCGCCGCCCCTCTGTCCCTAGCCGCGTCCATCGTCCTCGTCTGCCTGGCGCCCACGACCCCCACCAAGATCGGATCCGCCGTCTACCTGGCGTGCTCCCTCATCCTCTTCGGTGTCTCGGCCGCCTACCACCGCTTCTACTGGGCGCCGCGCTGGGAGATCATGTGGAAGCGCCTGGACCACTCCAACATCTTCCTGCTCATCGCGGGCACCTACACACCGATCACGATCGCGCTCCTGGACCGCTCAGACGCGGCTGTTCTCCTGTCGGTTGTGTGGGGAGGGGCGATCGCCGGCATCCTCCTCAACCTCTTCTGGCCCACTGCCCCACGCTGGCTGACCACCCTCGTCTACGTCGCGCTCGGCTGGGTCGCGGTCTGGTATCTGCCGCAGCTGTGGGCGGGCGGCGGCCCCATCGTCGTGTGGCTGATCGTCGCCGGAGGCGTCCTGTACACGCTGGGAGCGGTCGTCTACGGCACGAAGAAGCCCGACCCCTCCCCCACCTGGTTCGGCTTCCACGAAATCTTCCACGCCTTCACCGTCGCGGCGTGGGCCTGCCACTGCGTCGCCGTCTACCTGGCAGTCCTGGCTTCCTGACGCGCCGCCCGGCCGGGCTGCGCCCGTGGCCAGGCGCAATGTTGCTACACTCGACACCATGCGCGCCGGCACCCGTGTGTCGGCGCTCGATTACTGACACGTCATTGGAGGAACCATGGCTGACACACAGTGGCTCACGCAGGCCCAGTACGACCTGCTCGCAAGCGAGCTGAAGGAACGCGTCGAGGTCAAGCGCGTCGAGATCGCGCGCCTCATCGACGCCGCCCGCCAGGAGGGCGACCTGCGCGAGAACGGCGGCTACCACGCCGCACGCAACGAGCAGTCCATGAACGAGACCCGCATCCAGGCCCTCCAGGAAATGCTGGAGCACGCAGAGGTCGGAGAGACCCCCGCCGACGACGGCATCGTCGAGCCCGGCATGGTCGTCACGGCCCTGGTGGCCGGCCGCGAGCAGAAGTTCCTGCTCGGTTCGCGTGACGCCGGTGGCGACCTGGGCATCCAGGTCTTCTCCGCGCAGGCTCCCCTGGGTGCCGCGGTCATCGGCCACAAGGCTGGCGACAAGCTCTCCTTCGAGGCCCCCACGGGCCGCATCATCGACGTCGAGATTCTCGACGCCAAGCCCTTCGAAGGCTGAGCCCACAGGCGCGCAGGCCCATGAGGCTTCGCGCGCACAGCTGACACGCAACGAGCGGGTCCCACCACTTGGTGGGACCCGCTGCGCATTACATCTGCTCGCGAGGAGGCCTTACGCCTCCACGTGGGGTGTCGGAGGTTCTCCCGGCTTCTGATTTTCATCAGCCGGTGTTTCCTCCTGGGTCGCATCCCCCTCCGACTCGACACGAGCCTCGACGTGGAGATCCACAGACGCCACGACCTCGTCTTCGCTCGACTCCTCACGAGCCACGTACGGGCGCGTATCGGGCTTGCCCGCGTAGGAGGCGGCGATCTTCTCCTCGAGCATGCCGGGAGGGCCACCCGGGCGATCCTCGGCGGTCGCCAGCTCGGGCATCGGGTCGTACCCGTGCAGGTACATGACGGTCGCGTTGATGAAGGCCGCGATCGGCACCGAGAAAATCGCACCCGCGATGCCCGCGATCGCGGATCCGGCGGTGATGACAAGCATGACGGCGACGGGGTGCAGGGAGACGGCATTCGACATCATGAAGGGCTGCAGGATGTTGGATTCGACCTGCTGGACGACCAGGATGATGACGAGCATGATGATCGCCTTCGTCAGGCCACCGTTCACGGCCGCCACCAGCACCGCGATGACGCCGGAGGTCAGGGCACCCAGAATCGGCACAAACGCCGCGAAGAAGGTGATGACACCGATCGGGATGGCCAGGGGCACGCCCAGGAAGAACGCACCCAGCGCGATACCGATCGCGTCGATGGCCGCCACCTGGATCTGTGTGCGCACGTAGGAGCCGAAAGTCGCCCAACCGCGGATCGCGCTCTCGTGGACGGGAACACGGGCGGGGGCGGGCAGCAGGCGCACGCACCACAGCCAGATCGAGCGCCCCTCCTTCAGGAAGAAGAACAGACAGAAGAGCATCGTCAGGCCGGAGGTCGCCAGCGTGCCCACCGACGAGGTGATGCTCAGGGCACCGGTCGCCAGCGTCTCCTTATTGCTATTCAGCCAGCTCACCAGCTCGGAACGTAGCTGATCGGCCGCGGCCGTCAGGACGGTCGTATCGATCTTGAGAGGGCCGTCCTGCAGGAACTCGTTGTGCACAATCGCGTCGAGCAGCTTGCGGAAGCCGTCCGCGGCCTCCGAGGCCAGCTGCGGGACCTGCTGGATGAGTTCGGCGGCAGCCTGGCTCAGCGCGCCGGCAACGACAGCGAAGAAGACCAGCAGGCCGACGGTTGCGGCCAGCGACGAGGGAAAGTGCAGGCGGCGGCGCATCCAGGAGACGAGGGGTTCGAGAAGCACCGCCACCGTCAGCGCGATCGCGACCGGCATGATGACGATCGTCAGGCGCGCGATGCCCCACAGCACAGCCAAGACCAGGCCAGCGACGACCAGAGTACGCCACGAGATCGCCGCGGCCACACGGAGGGTACGCGGGACGGCAGCTGCCACGTCGCGCTCATCCTCGTGTTCTTCGCGCACCGACACCATGACGGGAGCGGGTGCGGGCTCATCTGCGTGCTTCGTCGGTAGGGCAGCTGAGAGCCTGCCCATCAGGTCGGATAGCTTCCAGCGCGGCTGTTCCTGAGTGTCGGCCACGGTCCCTCCTTTTCATTTACCTCTAAGCGTACTCGCCTGCACCCCCATTTCCGTTCGCGCAGCGCGCTCACCCGCCGCAAGGGGCGCATACTGGGACCCATGACATCGTTTTTCAAGCAGGCACACACGAACGTTCACGTCTCCACGCACGCTGTCCTCGGCTCGAACATGAGGGCCGAGGCCGGGGCTGGCCAGGAGATCATCTACCTTGCCGCGGGCTGCTTCTGGGGAGTCGAGAAGGCCCTGTGGAATGCGCCCGGGGTCGTGACCACGGCGACCGGCTACATGGGCGGGCATTCGACCAACCCGACGTACGAGCAGGTGTGTTCTCACTCGACGGGTCATGCGGAGACCGTGCGCGTTGTCTTCGATACCGCGCTCACGAGCGCCGCTGACTTGGTTCGGCTTTTCTTCGAGATCCACGATCCGACGCAGGTGGGCGGACAGGGCAACGACATCGGCGACCAGTATCGTTCGCAGATCTGGACGACCACGCCCGCGCAGCTGCGCGACGCGGCCACCCTGCGCGCGGCCTACCAGGAGGTGCTCACTGCGCGCGGTTTCGGCCCGATTCAGACGGCCATCTCCCCCGCTCCAGATGCTGACTCCACCGCACGTTTCTGGTACGCGGAGGACTACCACCAGCAGTACCTGTTCAAGAACCCGGGCGGCTACGAGTGCCACGCCCGCACGGGTATC
>JAHACW010000089.1 GCA_018375675.1 Actinomyces sp.
CTTCTTCAAGGTGCAGGACTTCTCGTTCGCGGACATCGACCGTTTCTCCACGTCCTCGCTGGTCACCCGCATGACGACGGACGTCACCAACGTGCAAAACGCCTTCGGCATGCTCATCCGTATTGCGGTGCGCGTACCCCTCATGATCGTGTTCTCGATCGTCATGGCGTGGCGCATTAACGTCCAGATGGCCCTCATCTTCCTTGGGATGGTGCCGGTCCTCGCCATCATCCTGGCAGCCATCGTGCTCATCGCATTCCCGATCTTCCGCCGTATCTTCAAGAAGTACGACGCCCTGAACAACTCCGTGCAGGAGAATGTCGCCGCCATCCGTGTGGTCAAGTCTTTCGTCACCGAGGAGCACGAGACCACGAAGTTCCGCGCCGCCTCGCAGGACGTGCGCAAGGACTTTACGAACGCCGAGAAGCTCATTGCGCTCAACAGCCCCGTCATGATGTTCTTCGTCTTCGCCGCGATCGTGGCCGTCGACTACGTTGGTGCCTCGATCATCGTCAACTCTGGCGGTACCGAGCTGACGAAGGGCGGCCTGACCGCTCTCATCACCTACGGCATCCAGATCCTGATGCAGATGCTCATGCTGGCCTTCATCTTCGTCATGACGACGATGGCCGCCGAGTCCGCGAACCGTATCGCCGAGGTCCTCAACCACGACCCGTCGCTCACCTCCCCGGCCAATGGCGCCACCGAGGTTGCGGACGGCTCCGTTGTCTTTGACAGTGTGTCCTTCAAGTACTCCGAGAGCGCCGAAGAGAACGCGCTGTCCGACATCGACCTGCGCATCGAGTCCGGCTCAACGCTCGGCATCGTGGGCGGCACCGGTTCGTCCAAGACCTCACTCATTCAGCTGATCTGCCGCCTCTACGACGTCTCCGAGGGATCCGTCAAGGTCGGCGGGCGCGACGTGCGCGACTATGACCTGAGCTCGCTGCGCGACGCGGTCTCCGTCGTCCTGCAGAAGAACGTCCTGTTCTCCGGCACGATTAAGGACAACATGCGCTGGGGTAACCCGGAGGCCACCGACGAGCAGATTGAGCATGCGTGTAAGCTCGCGCAGGCCGACGAGTTCATTCAGCAGCTGCCCGGCGGCTACGACTACGTCATCTCCCGTGGCGGTACTAACGTGTCGGGCGGCCAGAAGCAGCGCCTGTGCATCGCCCGAGCGCTACTGAAGAATCCGAAGATCCTCATCCTGGACGACTCGACGTCCGCAGTGGACACGAAGACCGACTCGCTGATCCGATCTGCCTTCGAGACCGAGATCCCGGGCACGACGACGATCATCATCGCCCAGCGCCTGTCTTCGGTCAGTCACGCCGACCAGATCATCGTCCTGGACGACGGTCGTATCAAGGAACGCGGCACCCACGAGGAGCTGATGGCAGCGGGCGGGGAATACCGAGAGATCTACGATTCCCAGAACGCCGCGAGCGAAAGCGAGGTGGCCTGACATGGCACGTGCGCATGGTCGTCCCGTTGACAACGACGGCGACAAGCTCGAGGGCATCGAGCGTCCCTTCGGCCGCCTCATGGCCTACGTGTTCCACCACTACCCGGTGCGCATCAGCCTGACGGTCGTGTGCATCATTACGGCAGCCGTGGCCTCGGCCGTCGGTTCGATCTTCATGCAGCAGATTGTCGACAACGTCGTGACCCCGGGCTTGGAGAGCGGCTTCGACGCTGTGCGAGGCACCCTCGTGCGCCTCGTGGTCACGATGGGCATCATCTTCAGTGCTGGCGTCATCGGCAGCTTCATCTACACCCGCGCCATGGCGATCGTGACGCAGGGGACGCTCAAGCACATGCGAGACGACATGTTCGACTCCATGGAGCGCCTGCCCCTGCGCTTCTTCGACACGCACCCGCACGGCGCGATCATGTCGACCTTCACCAACGACACGGACGCGATCCGTCAGTTGATCGGCCAGTCCATCCCGACGCTCATCCAGTCGGGTCTGACGATCATCGTCCTGATCGGAACGATGCTCTACTACTCCGTGTGGCTCTTCCTCGTGGTCCTCATCGTGGGCGCTCTCATGGCCTTCCTGACCGGTAGGCTCGGCGGGCTGTCGGGTCGCTTCATGAAGGCTCAGCAGGCCGCTCTCGCCGACGAAGAAGGCTTCATCGAAGAGATGATGGACGGCCAGAAGGTCGTCCAGGTCTTCAACCACGAACAGGACGCCAAGGACGAGTTCGTCGAGTACAACGCTAAGCTCTTCGACTCCTCGCAGAAGGCGAACATCTACGGCAACGTGCTGATGCCTGCCCTGGGCAACATCGGCAACATCCTGTACGTGGTCATCGCGATCGTCGGCGGCGTCATGATCCTGGAACAGACGCCGAACATCCACCTCTTCGGCGTCGACGTCATCACGGTCGGCGTGGTCGTGTCCTTCCTGGGCATGGTCCGTAACTTCTCGCAGACGATCGGCCAGATGTCCATGCAGGTCCCCATGATCGCCATGGGTATGGCGGGTGCGGGCCGCGTGTTCGCCCTCATCGACCAGGAACCCGAGGAAGACGAGGGCTACGTGACCCTCGTGCGTGCGCGCGAGCTTCCCGACGGCAGCCTCGAGCCGACCGAGGAGCGCACGGGAATCTGGGCATGGCGCCACCCCCACAAGGCCGACGGCACCGTCACCTACACGCGCCTGCGTGGCGAACTGGTCATGGAGGACGTCGACTTCTCATACGACGGCGAGAAGCAGATCCTGCACGACATCTCCCTGTGGGCAAAGCCCGGCCAGAAGATCGCCTTCGTGGGCGCCACGGGCGCCGGCAAGACGACGATCACGAACCTGATCAACCGCTTCTACGACATCGCCGACGGCAAGATCCGCTACGACGGCATCAACATCAACAAGATCCACAAGCCGGACCTGCGTCGCTCCCTCGGCGTCGTCCTGCAGGACGTCAAGCTGTTTACGGGCACGGTCATGGAGAACATCCGCTACGGCCGCCTGGACGCCACGGACGAGGAGTGCATTGCCGCTGCGAAGCTGGCCAACGCTGACTCCTTCATCCGTCGCCTGCCCGAGGGCTACGACACGATGCTGACCGGTAACGGCTCGAACCTCTCGCAGGGGCAGGCTCAGCTCCTGTCGATTGCGCGCGCCGCCGTGGCCGACCCGCCGGCGATGATCCTCGACGAGGCCACCTCCTCGATCGACACGCGTACCGAGGCTCTCGTGCAGCAGGGCATGGACAACCTCATGGAGGGGCGCACGGTCTTCGTGATTGCCCACCGCCTGTCCACGGTGCGCAACTCGGACGCGATCATGGTCCTGGACCACGGCCGCATTATCGAGCGCGGTAGTCACGATGATCTGATCGCCCAGAAGGGCGTGTACTACCAGCTCTACACGGGCGCTTTCGAGCTCGAGTAAGCGCTCAACGATCACGTTTGCCCCGGCCTCGTTT
>JAHACW010000021.1 GCA_018375675.1 Actinomyces sp.
GATCATCGGTTTCGTCCTGCTGTACATCGTGAACCAGGTGCTTTCCACGGTTGGCACGTTCTTCCTTCCGCTGTCTGTTACAACCGACGGACACTTCTCCACCGAGATCATGTGGACCTCGTACCGGGCGACGATGGGAACCGAGGGGTACCCGAACGTCATCGGCATCGGCTCCTATGTCCTCGTGCCCCTGTTTGCGCTGGTCATGGGCCTGTGGGCCTCTCGCTCGATCGAGAAGCACACGTCCTTGCGCTGAGCGTATGACCCGCTGAGCGCCAGTCGGCGGTGGGATAGGATTTTGGTATCCGACCCACCGCCGACTCGTTGTGTGAGGAGCGCAGATGACCGCTGAGGGACCCCGCTTCGGGGCCACACCCCAGAATCCCGACCTGCTGCGGTGGATCGGCGTTCAGGTCCTCCTTCTCGTCATCGCCTGGGTGATCGGCATGGTTGTGCGGCGCCTCCTGGCCTCGCGCATGACGATGTCCACGGCCTCGGCGACCCTCACTGGCCTGGGTGGCCTGTGGGGCGGCCTCCTGGTCGCAGGCTGGATCTTCTCCTCCTCCGATATGTGGCGCCCCGCGATGATCGGCGTGGCCGCGGCGGTGGCCCTCGTCGTGGTCGTCATCGTCTCCCTGATCGTCGCGTACCTGCACCCGCGCCCCGGCCTCGACCCCATCGCCGAGGTCGCCAAGCGCGGCGAATCCGACTCCCTCGAATTCAAGTCGAGCGCCCGCTGGAACATGCGCGCCGGCAAGCGCGACGACGCCATGGAGACCGTCATCGCCAAGACGGTCGCCGCGTTCATGAACTCCGGCGGCGGCACCCTGCTCATCGGCGTGGACGATGACGGTCGCCTCATCGGGCTGGGCCCCGACTACGCGACCCTCAAGACACCGGACGCCGACCGCTTCGAGCTGTGGATCCGCGACCTGTGGGGCCAGCGCCTGGGGACCAATGCGGCCGCGCTGCCCCTCCTCGACTTTGCGGAGGCCTCGGACCCCCAGGAGGGCTACGGGCCCCAGGAGGTGTGCCGGGTGACGATCCCGCCGTCTACGCGCCCCGTGTACCTCAAGGGCCCCAAGGGCAAGGGTGAGGCCGAGCTGTGGGTGCGCGTCGGCAACTCGACGCGGCGTCTCGAGGTCGCCGACGCCGTGCAGTATGTGGCCGCGCGCTGGCCCGAAACCGTGCGTGTCTCGACGCTGACCCGCGCGCGTCTGTTCTTCACGCTTCGTCGCCACCGCGACACCCCCACCCGCCTGCCGCGCGTCGTCGAGCGTGTGCTCACGGAGCGCGCGAAGCACGGTGTCGGGTCGTCTGAGGGGGAGTAGGCGCGCGGTTAGACTGGCCCCAGGAACTCAGAGAGGAGAGTAGGCATGCGCCTGCGCAAGACCCTGCCCGCGGACATCAAGCAAATCATCGCCTCCGGGGACGTCGAGGCCGTGGCGCGCGCGGTCGAGCGCTGCGAGGTCGGCGCGTACCTGCGGGGCTCCGCCTATGAGTCGCGGCTCATGCATTTCCCGGCCTCCGAGGAGATCACGGACTTCCTGCTCGCGCGGGGAGAGGACATCAACTCGCGCGATCGGTACGAACATACCCCGATCCACGCGCGCGTTCGGTCGCGTTGCCTCGACCAGATTCCGATGCTGATCGCTCGCGGAGGCGACATCAACGCGCGCGATACCTCCGACCAGACGGCGTTGTTTGACGTCGTCGAGCGCTTTCCCGTTGCCGACGTGTCGCGGATGATCTCGTGGGGTGCGGATCCGCTGGTTGTTGCTGATTCGAGGGTGTATGGCAAGGCAACGCTTGTCGAGAACGTGGTGTCCTGGCACAACTTCCTGGATGCCCCACGCGCGCTCGCGGTGATTCGGTTGCTTCTGTCCGTTGGGGCGCCTGTCGGCGAGCGTGTGCCGACCGCACTGCGGTCGATGGACCGGATGCGCTGCACGTTCATCACGCACGGGCTTCCGGAGACGATTTCTCAGGCGACGTTCGACGAGGCCTCGGCTGCGTTGTCGGAGCTGTGCGCCCTGTTCGGGGTGGAGCAGCGCGAGGCCCAGCGCGCGCCTGCCGTGGGGGAGCGGCTGGAACTGGATCCGTCCGTGCCTGCTCTGCGCCAGCACGGGGAATTATGGGATCTTCTCGTGCCCGACAGTGGCCAGTGTCAGACGCTGCAAGGCGAGGTCATTCGCATTGCGGGGCGGGTCGGCTACGAGGTCTACGACAACGGCGGCATCAACTGGGATCGTTCTTTTGGGGCGTTGCTGGACCAGTATCTCGGTGTCGTGCGTTCAGGCCTACCGATGCCGCCTGCCTCCGTGGCTCGGGCCGAGGCTGCCGTTGCCTCCTTGAAGGGCCGCTCCATGTCGCACCAGGCAGTCGACGACATCACGGAGCTGGCCGTGGCCTGGGTGCGCTTGAACCCGGTCCTGGTGGAGGCGGATCTGCCAGACGTGGGGCGGTGACGGCTTGTGCCTGTAGAAAGGGCGATTTCGGGCGTGTCGACATCGGTAGCTGAGGTAATAGAGTCAGCTAAGTGCTATATCAATGCTGATGATGCGCAGGACGACTGAAAAGGGAACGAGAAGTTCTGGCAACCAGTGTCCGTTGAGAACTAATTGTCTAGCAGGCTTTTGCCTTAGTTAGGCTTGTATTTAGTGTTGTGTGAAGTATGGTTTGCGGTAGTATGTAGCCATGAAATCGCAAAATGTTAAGCGTGTCTCTTCGGGGTCTCGTGGGAATGAACTGATTTGGATTGTTTTGTTCGACTTATTTTTTGTGGGATTTGCTGTCGGTGGAATTGTTCTGCTGTTGTGTATGCATAATAAATTGTATAAAGCGCCTCTTAGTTATGATCAGATCGTGATTCTGCTATTTTTGTCTGTGATTCCAATGTTGTCTGCGGTTTGTGGGTGTTTTGCTTTTCAGGAGGGGAAGCGCTATATCTTCGCGCTCCAGGTGTTCTGTTGTGCCGTATTTTATTGGTCCGCGTTTATTGTTCGTGCCTTTATTAATCTGGCGAAAGATCCGGCTTTTGTTGGGAGTGATAGGAGTGGTGTTGTTTCGGATTATGAGGCCTACTTTATTCTATATCTTATCACCTTCGGGATGGTGTTCCTAAATTATGCATGTGGGCGACTAGGTATGATTGAAGTGCTCTGGAAGATAGTAGGTGGTATCTCTATTGTGATGGGCATGTTGCTTCCTGGAATGCTTGAGACGCATAAGTTATTGTGGGCCAAGTGGAATGACGTTGCTCAAAGTATGGATGTGTCTTATAGTGAGCTTAGATCGGATATATCTCTCAGTGAGATATCAATTGAGTTTTCGGTGGCATTTGCTGTTGTCTGTCTATTGTATTTATTCTTTGCTCCAGCTGTGATTGCGCAAAGTGCAGGGCGTGTTCGATTAAAGGAAGGTTCTTTTGTGTTTGGTGGCGTGCCTGTCCCCGCGCAGTCTGAGAATGTGCCGGTTAACTCAACTGTTTTGCCAGATTCCTCGAGTGATTCGGGTGTCAGTGTGTTCAAGCAGCTGATGAGCGCTGCTGTCAGTGGCCTCGTTGCTTGCGCGTGTATCTCGATCGCGAGTCGTCTTTTTGGTCGCCGCTGAACTGCCTTGCCTCGTGTTTCAACTGGAGAGTTGCGGCGCATCTCCACACCGATGCTTGTTGGTCAGCGGCATTGCACTACTTGGCGCAGCATTGCACTGCTTAGTAGCTAGTGCAATGCCCTCCTATCTAGTGCATTGCTGTCGTATCTAGTGCATTGCTGCCCCTGCTGAGCACGTTGTGTGTCGGTTGGGGTCATCACGGACGGCTAGTTCCGCGACGGCACTTGTTACCGATGAGGTGTTACACCCGATCGGGAAGATTCAACCCCTTCTGATCGGGTTGAATCTTCCCTAACGGGTTGAATGCTCCCGAACGGGTGCACGGTTGCCCGGTCTGGTTCGGTCGATGGCTTGTTGATAGGGCTAGGGGCCTGTCCTTGCCGCGTGTTGGCTTGTTGCTCAGTGGTGTTACACCACTTAGCCGGGTATTACACCAGCTCCGAGGTGGTGTAATGCTCGCTAACTGGTGTAATGCTCCCTAAATGGTGCAGCGCCTCTCGTTCGGAGCCGGGGTGAGCATGTCGAGGCCGTGTGGTGGCGTCCGATGCAGACGGTTGGGGTCTGTGGGGAGGAATTGCCCGTGGTCGGGCTTGTTGTCTATGAGGTGGTGCACCCGATCCGTTGGCATTGCACCCCTTCTGATCGGGTGCATCGTGACGTAACGGGTGTAGCGCGACGTAACGGGTGCACGGCGACGTAAGGGGTGCACCGCTGCCTGTTGTAGCCGGGATGGTGGACCGTTGAAGAGTGAACGGGAGCGCCTTGCCGTCTGGGGCTCGTGGGCGATGAGGTGCGACACCCCATCGGGAGCAGGATCACCAGACACCGTGGCCTTGCTGCGCGTTGATTATCCAGCCGCAGGCGTGATCGCCGTGGGAAGCAAACCCGGCAATGTAGCACGTGGATTCTTGCGTGGAACCAACGCAATCGAACCGTGCGACCCCCGCCAACTTCATGAGGCCGCGTATTCCTGGGAGCCCGCTGAGAGAATGCCAAACGATAGACGGGGACAGCGGCGTGCAACTGGTTTACGCTGAAAACAGCTACCAGAAAGGAGCCGCTGATGCCAGCAAAACCGCAGATCATTGCCGATCCTCAGACCAACCGTGGGACCGCCTTCACCCTCGACGAGCGCAAGCGCTTCGGGCTGATGGGGCGTCTTCCCGCAGCTGTCGAAACGCTCGAACAACAGGCCGCACGCGCCTACAAGCAGGTGTGTCGACTCGACGACGACCTCGACAAGTACATCTACCTCGAACAGCTGCACGACCGCAATGAGACGCTCTACTACAAGGTCATCATCGACCACATCGCCGAACTCCTACCCGTCATCTACGATCCGACGATCGGCGAGGCCATCAAGAAATGGTCCGCAGACTACCGCCGCTCGCGCGCCATCTACCTCTCCGTCGATCGAGTCGAGGATGTGCGGCCCACGTTTGAAGGCCTCGGCCTCGGCCCCGATGACGTCGACCTTCTGGTCGTCTCCGACGCCGAACAGATCCTCGGCATCGGCGACTGGGGTGTCAACGGCACCGACATCTCCGTCGGCAAGCTCGCCGTCTACACAGCCGCAGCCGGTATTGACCCCTCGCGCGTCATCGCCGTCAACCTCGACGTCGGCACCGACAACGAGGAGCTGCTCAACGACCCCGATTACCTCGGCAACCGCCATGGTCGCGTGCGCGGAGAACGTTACGACGCCCTCGTCAATGAGTACTTGAGCGTCACATCCGAGCTGTACCCCCGCGCACTCCTGCATTTCGAAGACTTCGGCGCCTCAAACGCGCGCCGCATCCTCGTCAACAACCGGGACAAGTACCGCATCTTCAACGACGACATGCAGGGCACCGGAGCGATCGTCATCTCCGCTGTCATTGCGGGCATGAAGACCAACGGCACGACCTTCGCGGACCAGCGCCTCCTTGTCTACGGCGCGGGCACCGCGGGAACTGGCATGGCCGATCAGATCCATGCGGGCATGGTGCGCGCTGGACTGACGCCCGAGCAGGCGAAGGACCGCATCTGGCTGATCGACCGCGCCGGACTGGTGACCGATGACATGGACGGGCTGCCCGATTACCAGGCGGCCTACGCGCGCAGCGCCTCCGAGGTCGCCGACTGGGAGCGCAAGGACAGTGCGATCGGCCTGCTGGAGACCGTTCGCCGCGTCCACCCGACGATCCTGATTGGAACGTCGACGGATCACGGCGCCTTCACGCAGGATGTCATCGAGTCTTTGAGCGAGGGGTGCGAGCGGCCCATCGTCCTGCCCCTGTCGAATCCGACGGAGAAGATCGAGGCTATGCCGCAGGACGTCATCGCCTGGTCTAAGGGGCGTGCGCTGGTGGCCACGGGCATTCCGATCCTGCCCTTCGACTACGAGGGGACAACCTTCCACATCGGGCAGGGAAACAACTCGTTGCTGTACCCGGGCCTGGGGCTTGGAACGATCGTGTCCGGTGCCCCTCGCGTGACCGATGCGATGATTCTGGCCGCCGCCGAGGCCGTGGCCAGTCAGGTGACATCGCACGAGCTGGGTGCGTCCCTCCTGCCGCCGGTGGACCACTTGCGCGCGTCGTCGGCGACTGTCGCGGTCGCCGTCGTCCGTCAGGCTATCGCAGATGGCCAGTGCGACATGGATCCGGGTGACGTCGTCGAGGCCGTTCGCCGCGCCATGTGGCAGCCGGTCTACCAGGACCTGGAGAGCTGAATTGTGAGAGCAGGGCCGCGCCGGTTGCCGAGGGGCAGCCGGCACGGCTTCTTGCGAGACGGAACGTTTTCGCGATTGTGCTTGTTGTGGGAGGCGGTGCACCCGATCCGTAGGCATTGCACCCCTTCTGATCGGGTGCATCGCGACGTAACGGGTGTATCGCGACGGAATGGGTGCAGGGCTGTCTGCTGCGGTGCGGTTGGATGCTTGTTGGAGCTGTTATGGAGCCGCTTTTCCCGCGACGGGGCTTGTTGTGCATTGGCATTGCACTAGTTAGCGCAGCGTTGCACTGGATAGTAGGCAGTGCAATGCTCTCCTATCTAGTGCATTGCTGCGTGAGCCAGGCCTGTTGGATGCTGGTATGTGCATTGTCAGCGAGGAAACCCGCGCGCTAGTTTGTTACCGATGAGGTGTTACACCCGATCGGGAAGATTCAACCCCTTCTGATCGGGTTGAATCTTCCCTAACGGGTTGAATGTTCCCGATCAGGTTGAATCTCGCCGCGTCCTGAGGCCTCAAACGGGGGAGGGGCCCAAGCCTTGCGGCTCGGACCCCTCCTCATGTCGTATCAGCGCGACGCTATCGCCTCACTCGCCGCCCTTGCGGCGGCGGATGCGCTTGCGGGCGCGGGGCGCGCGCTCAGCGCCAGCCGAAGCGGAACCGGCAGAACCAGCCGAACCGGAATCGGAATGCTGCGAGTGCTCGCCGCGGCCACGGCCACGCGTGCCGCGGTCGGAGCGGCCGCCCTTGCCGGCGTTCAGCGTGCGATCGCCGTCCTGGGAGCCGCGACGCGAGCCGCGCGAACGCGACGCGTCGGAGGAAGAAGCCGAACCACCACGCGACGAGCGCCCGCGGCCGCCACGCGAGCCACCACGCGAGCCGCCGGAACCCGAACGCGAGCCGCCTCGGCCTCGTCCCTCGGAGCGGGGAGCGGAGCCGCCCAGGTCCTCGAGGACCTCGGCGTCCAGGCCGGCGCGCGTGCGCTTGGCGCGCGGCAGGCGACCGGTCGTGCCCTCCGGGATGTCCAGGTCGGTGAACAGGTGGGGGGAGGTGTGGTAGGTCTCGAGCGGATCCGGCACGCCCAGGCCCAGGGCCTTGGAAATCAGCGACCAGCGCGGCGTGTCATCCCAGTCCACGAAGGTGACGGCCGTGCCCGAGTTACCCGCGCGGCCCGTACGGCCGATGCGGTGGATGTAGATCTTCTCGTCTTCGGGGCACTGGTAGTTGATGACGTGCGTGACGTCGTCGACGTCGATGCCTCGCGCGGCGACGTCGGTGGCGACCAGGACATCGACCTTGCCGTTACGGAAGGCGCGCAGAGCCTGCTCGCGGGCGCCCTGGCCCAGGTCGCCGTGCAGCGAGCCGACGGCGAAGCCGCGGGCGGTCAGGTCCTCACCCAGGCGGGCGGCGGTGCGCTTGGTGCGGCAGAAGATGACGGTGCGGCCGCGGCCCTCCGCCTGGAGGATGCGGGCGACGACCTCGACCTTGTTCATGGCGTGAACGCGGTAGATGACCTGCTTGACCGTGTTGACGGTCTGGTTCTGGTCGTCGGGATCCTGCGCGCGGATGTGGGTCGGCTGAACCATGAAGCGGCGGGCGAGGGCCACGACGGGGCCGGGCATGGTCGCGGAGAACAGCATGGTGTGGCGGTTCTCGGGGACGCGACTGAGCAGCGTCTCGACGTCGGGCAGGAAGCCCAGGTCGAGCATCTCGTCGGCCTCGTCGAGAACGACGGTTTCGACGCCGGACAGGTGCAGGTGGCCCTTGCGCAGCAGGTCGATGAGGCGGCCGGGCGTGCCCACGACGATGTCGGCGCCACGCTGGAGGGCCTCGATCTGGGGCTCGAAGGCGACACCGCCGTAGATCTCGACGATGCGGGTCGACAGGTACTTGGCGGCCTCGCGCAGGTCCTGGGCGACCTGCTTGGTGAGCTCGCGGGTCGGCAGGATAATCAGAGCCTGCGGCTTGTTCGGGTTGAGCAGGTCCTCGTAGCCCTCTTCGTCGGGCGCGATGACGTCCTCGAGGACGGGGATGCCGAAGCCGAGGGTCTTGCCGGTGCCGGTCTTGGCCTGGCCGATGATGTCGTGGCGGTCCAGCGCGGGGCCAAGCGTCAGGGCCTGGATGGGGAAGGGGTGCGTGATGCCCTTGTCTTCGAGGGCGTCGACGATCGGGTCGGTGACGCCGAAGTCCGCGAAGGACTTCTTGTCGAGGTCCTCGCCCTTGCCGGTGATGTCCGGGGTGGCCTCTTCGACCTCGGGGGCTGCGGGCTTGATGTTGCCGAGGCGGACGACGCCTGCGGAGTATTCGACGGACGAGGCCGGGGCGGCCTTCTCGGTGGTGTCAACGTCGGTGGTGGGCACAGTTGCCTCAGTGCTCGTGTTGGTCACGATCTACCTTGTCTCCCGGGCTTTTCCGGGGTCGGGGTCGGTGCCGATCGCGCATTATCTGGCGCGGGGAAACTCGTCCGCGCGTACGTGTTATGTCTCAAGAATGCGACCGGTCTTCCGGTGGTCACCTTTCAGTGTAATGGTGTGTGACGAGTTCGCGGGGGAGGGGCTGGTCACAGAGACAGGCACTAATCGGGAAGAACAGGGTCCCATGCGGCGGGCCGTGGAGCTTGTCAGGCACTATGCTGGAGTCATGGCACACGAGTTTGATTCCGTCCCCGCCGACGACGCCGAAGTCCTTGGTATTCTCGCCTATTCGTCGCTCGCGTTTATGACGCGCCTGGCGAAGGACGGCGAGCAGGCTCCCACGTTCGAGGCTCACGTGGAGCATGCGCGCATGGCGGCGCGCTGCTTCAAGCTTTACCAGCAGCTGGAGGTGTGGAGTGAACACCGTGGCTTTGACCTGCTGGCGGCTGGTGATGCGTTCTCGGGCGCGTACGACGACCTGGATGCGCGCACGCGTCCCACGACGTTCGCGGAGCGGGCTGTCAAGACGTTCATTACCCGCGGAATGCTGGGTGACATGCTGATCCGCGTTGCGCAGGTGCACGGCCTGTTCGAGGGGATCGAGGACGTGTGGCCTTTCGAGCAGGGGCACTGGGTGCGCGCGCACCTGGGCCCGCAGATCGAGGCTGACGAGCAGCTGTCGGCGCGCCTGTCCCTGTGGGGTCGCCGCGTGGCGGGTGAGGCTCTCGGCCTCGTGCGCGCGACGCTGTTCACCTACCCGTCGCTGGCGGCATCCCCGGAGAACGTCGACGAGATCACGGAGTACGTGATCAAGCGCCACGGGGAGCGCATGAAGGACATTCACCTGAAGGCCTGAGGCCACAGGGTATAGACGAGGCCGGGGTTCCTCGGGCGGTATGGTGACCGCTCGGGTTCCCCGGCCTCGTTTGTCTGGGCGCGAATCAGTGGATTGCGAAGCCTACGCGACGCTCGGTCTTGGCGGCGATCTGCACGTATGCGAGGGCGTGGGCGGGCACGAGGGTGCGCTGGCCCTTGGTGTCGGTGAGGTCGAGGACGCCGTGGGCGGAGGCAAGGGCCTCGTTGACCTTGGCCATGAGCTCGTTTTCGCTCATGTCGATGTCGAAGCCGAGCTGGCGCGTGTTGCCGCGGATGCCGATGAAGATCTCCATGGTGACTCCTTGCTGGTAAATATCGTCATGGCCATCATATGTGCCGCAGATGTGGGTGGGGTCTGCGAGTATTGCGTTATGAGCGAAATTCAGGTCAGGTTGCGCAGCCGCAGCGCCGATTGGTGGCGTCTGCCGGAGCTGAACGCGCGCCAGCGTGCGGTCGTGGAGGCGGCGCGCTCGGGCGACGTGATCGCGCGCGGAGCGCCGTCGTCGGGACGGAGCACGTGTGCCCTGGCCGTGTTCGAGCAGGCGGCCTCCCAGGGCCGCTCCGCCCTGATTCTTGCTCCCGATCGCACGCGCGCCGACGTGCTGACTCCGCGCGCGCAGGCGCTTGGCCCGGATTCGGTGCGCCCGGTGCGTACCCCTGCCTCTTTCGCCTATCAGGTGGTGGCCACGTGGCGTACCCAGCGCGATGTGCCGTTGGAGGGCGTAGAGCTGGTGACGGGCGCGGCCCAGGATCAGATGCTCGCCGAGGCCCTGGAGTCCGTGGATGCCCCGTGGCCCGAGGACATTGGACCGCAGATGCGCGCGATGCCGGCGTTCCGCGCGGAGCTGCGCAATTTGGTGGCCCGCGCGGGTGAGGCCGGGATGGGCGCGGCCGAGTTGTCCGAGGCCGGGGCCCGGTTCGGCCGCCCGGAATGGCAGGGTGCGGGCGCGATTGTTGCGGCGCTGGAGGAGGGCCCCGAGCGCTCCCCGGAGTATCCGCGTACCCTGCGCGTGGACCTGTCGCGCATCCAGGCGCTCGCGGCCGATCTGATTGACGCGTGGGAGCAGGACGCGCCCTCCCGTGGTGTGCAGGCGCCCTGCCCGGTGCCCGACGTGGTGATCGTTGATGACCTGCAGGATTGCACGCCTTCGACGCTGAGGCTGCTGGAGGCCTGCCGCGATGCCGGCGCCCGCGTCGTTGCTTTCTCGGATTCCGACGTGGCTGTGGCCGGGTATCGCGGCGGTGAGCCGCACCTGGACCGCAGGCTCGCATCCGCCCTCGGCGTCGAGATCTTGGAGTTGGGCCAGGTCTACGACATGTCCCGCGCCGTGCGCGAGTTGGCGCGCCAGGCTTGCGCGCGCATCGCCCAGTCCGGCTCGCCCGCCCGGCGCGAGGCCGCAGTTGGTGACGATGCTCCGGACGGACACCTCGTGACACACCTGGGTGCCACGCCCTCGCAGATGGGAGCCCTCATCGCGCGCGCCCTCAGGTCTCACCACCTGCACGATGGCATCGACTTTTCGGATCAGGTCGTCATCGTGCGCAGCTCCTCGATGGTTGCCGAAACCAGCCGCTACCTGGCGCGCGGTGGCGTGCCCGTCGCGGGCGGCGGCCGGGCCTTCGACTTCGCGACCCAGCCGACGACGCGCCTGCTCCTAGACCTGGTGACCATGCCGACGGGGCAGAGCGACACGGATGTGGCCGTGCGCCGCGAGCTCGCCGAGCGCCTCCTGCCGTCGCCCCTCGTGCGCGCCGACGCGCTCGCCGTCCACCGTCTGTTGCGTCGCCTGAACGCCGCGCGCGCCCAGGCCGCCGAGGAGGCGGGCGACGAGGCCGCGCTGATCCCGCTGACGGCCGCCGACCTCGTCAGTGATCCGCAGACGTGGCGTCCTGCCCTGGAGCATGCCGAGCAGGCGGGCGGCAAGCGTGCCCGCGCAGCCGCACTGCTCGCGCGGCCCCTCGAGACCGCCGCGCGCCTGTGGGAGCTGGGGATGAGCGGCAGCGCGCGCCCCCAGGAGCGCCTGTGGTCCCTGTGGGAGGCGTCCGGGGTGGCCGGTGAGTGGCGCTCGCGGGCCATCGCGTCGGACGACTCGTCGGGCTGGTACGACGATCAGCTGGATGCCGTCGTGGCGCTCCTGCGCGTCGCGGACGTGTGGGAGCAGCGCAACCCCGCCGGCTCCGCCGTGGGTTTCGCGTCCGAGCTGCTGGCCGGTTCGGTCCCCATCGATACGATTTCGCGCGTGGGCGTGCGCCCGGGCGGCGTCGAGGTCCTCACCCCCGCGCAGGCGATGGGCCGCCACTGGCAGGTCGTCGTCCTCGCCGGCCTGCAGGACGGGGCGTGGCCAAACCTGCGCCTGCGCGACCGGATCCTGCGCGCCGACCTGCTCGCGGACGTGGGCGCGGGCCGCGTCGCCGTGGGCGAGGATGGGCGCGAGGAGCTCATCGACTCGACGCGCTCGGCCCGGCGCGCGGTGCTGGACGACGAGTATCGCCTCTTCGTCGCGGCTCTCACGCGCTCGCGCAGCATCGTGCACGCCGGCGCGGTGCGCTCGGAGGACGCTGCACCCTCGGTGTTTTTCGATCTGGTGGCGCGCCTGGCGGGCACGCACAGGGAAAACGACATCGTCCCGGTGGATCCGGTCGAGGCACCGCTGTCCCTGTCCGGGCACATCGCGGACCTGCGTGCGCGTGCTGCCAACACCGACGATCCGGCTGACGCCCAGCTTGCCGCCACGCTCCTGGCCCTTATGGCGCGCGAGGGTATCGCTTCCGCCCAGCCGCACCGGTGGCTGGGCGCGGGTGGTACGCCGACCAGCTCACAGGACTACCGCGGGCAGATCGTCCTGTCGCCCTCGCAATTCGAACGCGCGCTGGCATGCCCGCTGCGCTGGTTCCTCACCACGATCGGGGCCGACGCGCCGTCGAACGCGGCCGCCAGCCTCGGCACCCTCGTCCACGCGGTCGCCGAGGAGCATCCGCACGGGACCCCCGAGGAACTCACCGCGGCGCTGGAGGCTCGTATCGAGGAGCTGGGCTACAACCTGGACACGTGGGCGGGGCGCGTCGCCGACCGGCACGCGCGCGACATCGTGAACAACCTGGCGTCCTACGTCGTCGGCGTTCCTGGTGATGTCACAGTGGAACAGACGGTGTCGGCCGAGGTCGAGGGCGTGACCATCCGAGGCCGTATGGACCGGCTCGAGCAGGTGGACGAGGGCGTTCGCGTCACTGACCTGAAGACCGGTAAGAGCGGTTACACGAAGGCCAGCGTCGCAGAAAACCCGCAGCTGGCCGCCTACCAGATGGCCCTGCTCGCCTCGGGCGAAAAGGTCGCGGGGGCTCGCATCGCGCTGTTGGGCGGCTCCAAGCCGCAGATCTACGATCAGCCGGCGCTCCAGGGCGAGGAGCTGGAGCGGTGGCGCGAGTCGGTGCGCGAGGTGGCACTCAGCGCCCGTGGCCCGTACTTCGAGGCGAGGCCCTCCCAAGAGGCCTGCAAGTACTGTTCCTTCGACCGGCTGTGCCCGGCGCGTGAGCGCGGCCGCAAGGTGGTGGAGTGACGTGGGAAAGGACAGTGCAATGGCTCTGAGTGCCCTGCAGATTCAGGCAATCGTCGACGCGACGAAGACGCCGACGCCCGAGCAGGTGCGCGTCATCGAGGCCCCGCGTCGCCCGCTCCTCGTCGTGGCGGGAGCGGGGTCGGGTAAGACCGAGACCATGTCGATGCGCGTGCTGTGGCTCCTCGCCAATTACCCGGACTTGAGCCCGTCGTCGATTCTGGGCCTCACTTTCACGCGCAAGGCGGCGGGCGAGCTGGGGGAGCGCTTGCGTGAACGCATCCGGCTGCTCTCGCGCGAGATGCCGCAGCTGCGCGAGCGCCTCGACGAGGACCCCGTATCCCTCACCTACAACTCCTTCGCCGAACGCATCGTGTCCGAGCACGGGATGCGTATCGGCATCGACCCCGATTTCTCGATGCTCTCCGAGTCCGGGGCTCTGGACCTCATGCTGCAGATCGTCGAGGCCTGGCCCACCGACCTCGACGACGACCTCACGCCCCTGGGCGCAGTCGGCCAGATCCTGCACCTGGCCGGGGAGATTGCCGAGCACGGGTACACGGTGGAGAGCGCCCGCGAGGCCCTCGTGGACTTTGGGCGCGAGCTCGAACAGGTGGGCGAGACGAACGACGACGCGCGGCGCCTGCTGCGGGCGAACCGTCGCCGCATCGCCTTCCTTGACCCCATTACGGAATACCAGAAGCGCAAGCGGGACATGGGCGTGCTGGACTTTTCCGACCAGCTCGTCCTGGCCACGCGCATCGTGCGCGAGGCCCCGGCGGTTCGCGAGTCGTTGCGCGAGGAGTTCCGCGCGGTCCTCCTCGACGAGTTCCAGGACACGTCCGTCATCCAGATGGACCTGCTGTCCATGCTGTTCGGCGACCACGCTGTCACCGCGGTGGGCGACCCGAATCAGGCCATTTACGGGTGGAGGGGGGCCTCGGCCTCGTCCCTGGAGTCCTTCTTGGATCGATTCCAGACGGGGCAGGTACAGGAGAGTCAGACGCTCACCCTGTCTACGGCCTGGCGCAACGATCAGGCGATCCTGGACGCGGCGAATCGCGTGGCCGCGCCCCTGCGTGAGGTTGCCGCATACCAGGAGGGCAAGCAGCGCCTCAAGGCCCAGTCGCCCGTCCTGGTCACGCGAGACGGAGCGGGCCCCGGGCATGTCGACGTCGCGTACGCCCCCGACTACGAGGCCGCGCTGGGGACCGTCGTTGACTTCGTCGGCAGTGTGCGCTCCCAGGCGAGCCAGGGCGGCAAGCGGCGCACGGTCGCGGTGCTGTGCAGGCGACGCAAGGACTTCGCGTACGTGGACGCGGCTCTGCGCGACGCGGGTATCCCGACGGAGATCGTGGGGCTCGGCGGTTTGCTTGACCAGCCTGCGGTGCAGGACGTGCGCGCCGCGCTGGAACTGGCCTACGACGTCGAGGCATCACCGTGGCTGGCGCGCCTGCTGGCGGGCATCGACCTGGGGGCCACCGACCTGATGGCGCTGGGTGACTGGTCGCGTGTCCTCGCCCGATCGGAGGGGACGAACCCGCACCAGGCGGTCCTTCTGGATGCGGTGGATTCTCCGCCGGAGCCGGGGTGGGCGGCCGAGGGGCGGCCCGCGATCAGCGAGGAGGCGGTGCGCCGCGTGCGGCTGCTGGGCGAGCGCCTGCGGCAGGTACGCGAGGGCGTGGGGCGTTCGGTCACCGAGCAGGTCGAGCGGGCGATCCTCATCATGGGCACGTTGGATGACGTGATCGCCGATCCGCTGTCGATGGGCGGGCGCGCCGCGCTCGATGAGTTCATCGCGGTGACGGCGGCTTACGAGAAGGACACGCCGGGGGCCTCCCTCGGCTCGTTCCTGGCCTACCTGCGCATGGCCGACGAGCGCGAGGACGGGCTCGAGGCGCCCCTGGGGGAGCCGGACCCGCGTGCCGTGCAAATCATGACGGTCCATGCCTCCAAGGGGCTCGAGTGGGACTGCGTCGTCGTCTTCGGGTTGAGCGATGGAATCTTCCCGTCGCACGACAAGCGCAAGACGGTGTCGTGGCTGGATGAGCCGCCGATCAGTACCGCATGGCTCACGGATGCCAGCGCCTTGCCGCACCCGCTGCGCGGGGATCGTGCGGATCTGCCGCCTTTCTTGCTGGATGTGGAGGGGGAGTCCAAGCCCTCTGCCGCCTATTCGAAGTGGGTGAAGGGGCACTACGGGCGCGCGCTGGGTGTGCACGCGGAGCGCGAGGAACGCCGCCTGGCTTACGTCGCGATGACGCGTGCTCGGAGCGTCCAGCTCCTCGTGGGCTCGTGGATCTATCGGACGGGTTCGAGCTCGCGCCAGCCCTCCCGTTATCTGATGGAGGCGCGCGCACAGCTGTTCGGTGATGCGCCGGATCTGGTCGACGACTCGCTCGTACGCGTGGGGGATCACGGCGTGTGGGCCAGGGGAGATTGGCGCAGCCTGGGGGTGGAATCGCTGTCCGGGGCCGGGGTGTGCCTGATCGCGCCGGAGCCCGGCGAGGAAGACATTGTGGAGAGCGAGGCCGGTGTGGGATCGGTGTCGTTCCCGCAGGAGGCGGGTCCCTCGCGCCAGAGGGTTGCGGAAGCTGCGCGGGCCGTCGAGGCGCAGATCCGCGACCTGGCGCAGGATCAGGACGTCTACGAGGCCTTGGCGCAGCTGGGAGATGACCCGGCGGTGCGCGATACGGTCGCACTCATCGAGGAGTATCACCTCGGACTCGAGACGCCGGTCGTGGACCTGTGGGCCGAGCGCGTGCCCGCGACGTCTGTGTCGGCGCTCCTGCAGGATGCGGATGAGTTCGCGCGAGACATGCGTCGGCCGATGCCGGCTCGTCCCAGCTCGTTCTCCGCGCTGGGCACGGTGTTTCACGCGTGGGTGGAGCGCGAGCTGCACCTCGCGAGTGCGGAATCGGCATCGGAGATCACCGCGGGCCCCGGCGTGAGTGTGGGGGAGGATGCCGCGTTGGCAGGCGGCGAGGACGGAGCTGACGAGGCCCTCCTGACAGACGGTGAGCGCGAGCGCCTGGAGCGGCTGCGCGCCAACTTCCGCGCCTTTGTTGCGGGTGAACTGGCGGATTACCGGGCCGTCGCGATCGAGGAGGCATTCTCGGTCGAGGTGGGCGGCGTGTCCGTTCAGGGTCGTATCGATGCCGTGTTTGAGCGAGTGCGCGGCAACGGGCCTAGCTTCTTGGTCGTCGACTGGAAGAGCGGGCGCCCGGTGAGCGCGACGACCAAGCCGGACAAGGTCGCGTACTTCGTGACTCAGCTGCGCCTGTACCGGCGCGCATGGGCGGCCCGCATGGGCGTGGATGCGTCGGAGGTGGGCGCGATGGTTGCCTTCCTGGCGGGCCCCTCGCACCACACGCTCGAGAGCCTGGAGGCCATGCTGGGGTCGAGTTCGTCGTCCCTGGACGAGGCGCTACGGGATGTTCTCGATAGCTGAAATCCCTGTTTAATCCAACGTGGCGGGTGACAGGCTGGCAAGAGTTTGATGAAAACGGTTGAAAAGCCAGTCACCCGCGTCGTTATAGACCTTCACAGGAGAGTCGGACTTAATCGCCGGGTGTGATGAATTTTAAAATGTGGCTTGTGTGTCCTGTTCAGGGAATGGTACAGTTGTCCTGTCAATTTCAATGACGAGAGACGGCACACACGGGAACGTTCCTACCCACGCGCTACAGAGAGGCAGTGCGCCCCCTGGAACCCCAGTGCCCCTGACAAGGAAGGAACGCAGCGTGCGCCCCACTATCTCCAAGTTCCTCGCACTCGGTGCAACCGCCTCGGCCTTCGCCCTGCTGGCAGGAGCGTGCGGTTCCGGAAGCACCGCGACCAACGGATCTGGCGCCGACCAGGTCCACCAGATGTACACCTGGGTCTCCACGGACAACGACCGTGCCCAGTGGCAGTCCTTCGTTGATGCAGCCAAGGAGAAGGATCCCAACTTCACCCTGACCTTCGACGGACCGGCTTTCAATGACTACTGGACCAAGGTCAAGACCCGCATGGTCGCCTCGGACGCGCCCTGCATCCTCACCACGCAGGCCGCTCGCGCGCAGGAGCTGTCCGGCCTGCTTGAGCCTCTCGACTCCTACATGGAAGCTGCCGGTATCAAGGCCTCCGACTACAATGCTGCGATGATGCAGGGCATGACGGTGGACGGACATGTTTTGGCCCTGCCCTACGACGCCGAGCCGGACGTCCTGTACTACAACCGTGAGATGTTCGAGAAGGCCGGCCTGGAAGCCCCCACGACCTCCTACACGACCGAGCAGTTCCTCAAGGACGCCAAGGCTCTGACTGGTGACGGCAAGTACGGTGTCGCCGTCAAGCCGCTCCTCCTGGGGAACGCTCCCGGCGACTTCGGCATCGCGTTTGGCGGCCAGGTCTCCAAGGATGGCAAGAACACCCTGACGGATCCCAAGTTCGTCGAGGGCGTCCAGTTCGCCTTCGACCTGGTCCACAAGGAGCAGGTCGCGGTTGCCCCGAACGCCGCCGACAACGACGGCCCGGCTCAGACCGCCTTCACCTCGGGCACCGCCGCGATGATCGTGGATGGCCCGTGGATGTACGGCTCCTTCGAGAAGGAGCTGGGCGATAAGCTCGGTGTCGCCGTCATCCCGACCCCCACCGGCCAGCCTCGTGCGGTCATCCAGGGCTCCGGCTTCGGCATCTCGAAGTCCTGCCCGGACAAGCAGGCTGCGTTCAACGTCCTCAAGGAGCTCGTGACCCCCGAGGTCATCGGCACCGTTGCTGACAAGCAGGGTACCGTTCCCTCCGTCGAGTCCGCGATGGACAAGTGGGCGGCCAACAAGCCCGAGGATAGCGCCGAGGCCGTGCGCGTCCTCCTCGAGAACGGCACCCCGCTGGTGACGACTACGACGTGGAACCAGATCAACACGTCCTTCCAGCAGTACTCGCCTGAGGGCTTCCGCGGCACCAAGACCGCTCAGGACATCCTCACCGATCTGCAGAACTCCGCTGGCTGATCCCAGCTCACCATGAACGAGGCCGGGGACCGCTCGGTTCCCTGGCCTCGTTTCGTGGGTTTCTTCCCGTTAGCGCTAACGGTGGCGTGAGCGGGACTGTGGAACCCACTGATACTTGACGAAAGGTGTGCATAGCTCATGAGCGTTGACACTGTGAAACCCGGCCGCGAGGCGTCCTCGGGCGCGGCGGGCGCGGGGGAGGCGAAGGCCTCCAAGCGCGGCAAAGACTCCGCGAGCGCTGAGGGTCGCCGGGGCGATGGCCTGCGCGCCCTCGTCTACCTGTCGCCCGGAATGACGGGCTTCCTTCTCTTTATTGTCCTGCCCCTGATCGCGTCCCTCGTGATCTCCTTCTTCGACTGGTCGATCTTCGGAGGCGGCCGCTTCATCGGAGTCGAAAACTACCGGCGCATGCTGAGCGGCGAGGACCCGGCGTTCTGGACGGTCATGCGCAACACCGTCGTGTTCGCCGCCTGCTACACGGCGCTGAACCTGGTGATTTCAATCGGCTTGAGCTACTGGCTCCAGCGCGTGCCGGAATGGCTCAGCCGCGTCCTGCGGGTCATCTTCTTCATCCCGGTCGTCACCCCGATGGTCGGTAACGCTTTGATCTGGAGGCTCCTGCTCTCCGACAACGGCGTGGTCAACTCGGCTCTGGCCGTCTTCGGGATCGAGCACATCCCGTTCCTGAATAAGCCCGCTCTGGCGATGGGGTCGCTGCTCATGATGAGCCTGTGGCAGGGCCTGGGCTACAATATCGTCGTTCTCACGGCAGGCCTCAACGGCCTGAACTCCTCGGTGCTCGAGGCCGCGACGATCGACGGTTGCAACGGAGTCCAGCGCTTCTTCAAGGTCGTCTTCCCGATGATTTCGCCGACCGTCTTCTTCTGCACGGTCATGACGATCATCGGTGCTTTCAAGGTCTTCGCTCAGCCCTACTTCCTGACCCTGGGCGGCCCGGGCGAGGCGACCAACACGATCGTGCTGGCTCTGTACCGCAACGGTTTCTCTTTCGACAAGCTCGGCTATGCGTCCGCGATGGCGTGGGTGCTCTTCGTGATCGTCATGACGGTGACGGCACTGCAGTTCGCTGGCCAGAAGAAGTGGGTGAATTACGATGCATAACAAGAAGCGTCTTTCCACGATCATTTCGGTGGTCCTGCTCGGGATCATCGCGGTCGGTTTCCTCTTCCCCTTCGTGTGGATGGTCGCGACCTCCCTGAAGCCCACGACCGAGGTCTTCAGCCTGAGCCCGACGGGCAGCCGGATCGCATGGGACAACTATCCGTCGGCTCTGAACTCGATTCCCTTCGGCCGAGTCGTCCTCAACTCGTTTATCGTGTCGCTGGCAGGCGCGGCCCTCGTAGTCGTCGTGTCGGTGCTGTCCGCCTACGCGTTCGCTCGCCTGCGCTTCAAGGGCCGCGACCAGCTGTTCATGGTGTTCCTGGGCACGCTCGTCCTACCCCAGGAAGTCCTCGTGATCCCGCTGTACATCGGCATGCAGCGCATGGGCCTGGTGAACTCCTACTTTGCCCTCATCGTGCCCTTCGCCTTCGGCGCTTTCGGCGCGTTCCTGATTCGTCAGTTCCTCATGTCCCTGCCCCTCGAGTTCGAGGAGGCGGCTCGCATTGACGGCTGCAGCGACTGGCAGATCCTGACGAAGATTCTGCTGCCCCTGCTCAAGGCTCCGATCACGGTGGTTGGCGTGTTCGCGTTCATCGACTACTGGTCCGCGTTCCTGTGGCCCCTCATCGTGGTCAACGATTCGTCGCTGGCGACGATCCCTCTGGGCCTGCAGATGTTCTCGGGTGAGCGCGGCACCGACTGGGGCCCGCTGATGGCCGCGGTGACGATGACGACGATCCCGTCGATCCTGCTGGTCATGTTCCTGCAGAAGCAGCTGGAAAAGGGCGTCACCCTGGGCGCTTTCGGAGGACGCTGACGACCATGAGCGAAACGATGAGCGATACCGAGCGCTGGAGTGCGCTGTCCCGCCCGACCCCGCAGTGGTTCGAGGATGCCCCGCTGGGTATCTTCGTCCACTGGGGCCCCTACTCGGTCCCCGCGTGGGCCGAGGACCACGGCGAGCTGGGCGTCGAGGAGGACTGGGAGGCCTGGTTCACCCACAATTCCTACGCCGAGTGGTACTTCAACACGATCCGCATCCCGGGTTCCCCGGCGGCGCTGCGCCACAAGGACCTGTACGGGTCGGCCTCGTACGATGCGTTCCTGGACGCGTGGGACCCCGACGCGTGGGATCCGGCCGAATGGATGCGCCTCTTCCACCGTGCCGGTGCCGGCTACGCGGTGCTCACGACCAAGCACCACGACGGCGTGACCCTGTGGGATGCCCCGGAGACGGGCACGCGCAACACCGTGCGCCGAGGCCCGCGCACCGACCTCGTGGCCGGCTTCGCGGATGCCGCGCGCGACGAGGGCCTGCGGGTTGGCCTGTACTACTCGGGCGGCCTGGACTGGCACTACCGCCCCCACCGCCCGATCCTCTCCGAGGACGACTGCAAAGACCTGTGCCGCCCGAAGGACGCGGACTACGCGCGCTACTGCTTCGTGCATGTGCGCGACCTGATCGACCGCTACCAGCCCGACGTCATCTGGAACGACATCGAGTGGCCGGACGAGGGTAAGAACTTCGGCCCCTACGGCCTGGGCACGCTCTTTGAGTACTTCTATGCGACGCGCCCCGAGGGCGTGACGAACGACCGCTACGGCGGCGTCCACGCGGACTACCTGACCAGCGAGTACCAGCACATGGGCGACTCGGAGACGAGTGGCAAGCCGTGGGAGAACTGTCGAGGTGTCGGCCTGTCGTTTGGCTACAACCGTGCCGAGGGCGAGCACCAGTACCTCAGCGGCGCGGCCGCCGTTCGCCACCTGGTGGACGTGGTCTCGCGCGGCGGTCGCCTCCTGCTCAACGTGGGTCCGAAGGCCGACGGCACGATCCCGCGCGAGCAGCGCGAGTGCCTCGAGGGCCTGGGTGCCTGGAACGACCTGTACGGATCGGAGCTGCGCGGCGTGCGTGCGCTGTCGGCCAAGGACCTCGAGGCTGTCACCGCGCAGTCTTCGCAGGACGAGGCCTGGGTTCGCCTTCTTGTTCACGAGGACCACGTCGCCGTGGTGGCGGATGCGTCCGTCACGCAGGTGTCGGGTCTGCCGAGTGGATTCGACTACTCGCGTTCCGCGATCCTCACGCCGGGCGCGGCGTGCGCCGGGGATGGGCAGAGCCTGACCCTGCAGGCGGGGCAGCAGCCTCCGAGCGATGCTCGCGGGGAGGCACTTCCCCTGGTCATCACAGCCCCTCGAGTGTGAGACGAGGTTGTCGGTGTGGGCATTGCCCGCGCCGACAATTTTTTATGGGAGGAGTGGCATGGTCGCTGCGTGAGGACGCCCCCGTGAACGTCGTCAGCGTTGGTAGATCCGTACGTGCCTTTCTCGTAGCACGTACAGCGACAGAGGGGTGGAAGCGAACGAGTCGCTTCCACCCCCGGGTGATTCGCGCGGGAAGTTGAGGAACCGCGCGAAGCTGCTCACTGACCCAGCAGCGTGCCCAACACGTAGTCACGCGCGATGTGCGCGTACTCGAGCGGAGGTGCGATCTTCGGATCCTGCTCGGCCTCAACCAGGATCCAGCCCTTGTAGCCGTGCTCAACGAGGAAGGCGTAGGGCTCGGTGAAATCGATGGTGCCGTCGCCGGGAACCGTGAACATGCCGGCGAGGAAGGAGTCGAGGAAGGAGCGCTTGGCCGCTCGGGACTCTTCCATCTTGGCGGGGCGCACGTCCTTGAAGTGCACGTGCTTGATGCGGTCGATCGCGCCGCGCAGGAGACCCATGACATCGCCATCGCCCACGAACGCGTGGCCCGTGTCGAAGAGCAGGGAGACCTTGTCTGGATCGGTCAGCTCGAGCAGGCGCAGCGTCTCGTCCTTGGTCTGGACGACGGTGCCCAGGTGGTGGTGGTAGACCAGGTCAAGGCCGTACTCGTGGGCGATCTCGCCGAGCTTGTTCAGGCCCTCGGCCAGGACCGGCCACTCCTCGTCCTTGAGGACGGGCTTGTTCTCGAAGATGCAGATGTCGCGGATGCCCTGCACCGATCCGGTTTGCTCGGAGACGACGACGCGGGTGGCGCCCAGGAACTGCAGGTACTCGCAGGTGGCCCGGAAGTCGGGTTCGACGGCGTCGACGCCGTCGCGGACGATGAAGCTGGAGAACCACTGGGCGACGATCTTCAGGCCCGCGGCGTCGGCCTTTTCCTTCGTCTCTTCCTTCGAGGGGTACCAGCCGGCGACCTCGGTGCCAGCGAAGCCGGCCTCGGCCAGGTCGTCGAACATGACGTCGATGGTGTTCCATTCGCCAACCTCGGGAATGTCGTCGTTACGCCATGCGATGGGGTGCATGCCCCAGGTGATGCCATTGGGGTCGTTGATCGCGGTTGCGGGATCGTAGACGTGAGTCATTGCAGCTCTCCTATGAGTCGCGGTGTTGCATTGGCCAGTGTGCCGTGGCAGCAATTCTAGCAGACAATGGATGTTTGTCCAGACAAACTAAGGGTAAAGGGGAGGGCGGGGCGCCGCAGCGCCCCCGCCCCATCGATCAGGAGAAGCGTTCCTCCATCTCCTTCTCGATCTCTTCCAGCGACTTGCCCGAGGTCTCGGGCATGATGCGGTAGAGGACGATGGCGACCACGAGGTTGATGATGCCGTAGACGGTGTAGGTGAGGCCACCGCCCAGGCCCTCGATCATGACCGGGAAGGTCCAGCCTACGATCGCGTTGACAACCCACAGGCAGAAGATGGCGGTGCCGTTCATGACGCCACGGACGTTGTTCGGGAAGATCTCACCCATCATGGTCCATACGATCGTGCCGTTCGAGGACTGAACGATCAGCATAAACACGGCCATGAGGCCGAGGATGACGTAGGCAGCCCACGCCGGGGGCGTCTGCTGCGCGTTCATGTAGGGGGCGATCGTGAACTGGAAGACCGCGGCGATCGCGAGAAGGCAGATGCCCACGCCGATGACGTCGGCGATGAGGATCTGGCGCCGACGGAACTTCAGAATCAGCCGGATGCCGAGGGCGGCACCAATCACGGACATGACTCCGTTAGCAACCTGGGCGACAATCGCGGAGGAGGTGTCCATGCCCGCGTACTGCAGAACCTTGGGAGCGTAGTACATGACCGTGTTGACACCCGTCAGCTGGTTGGTCGTACCCAGGAAGATGCCGACGATCATGAGCTTGCGCAGCCAGGGGGTGCGCCACACGTGGCCGAAGCCCTTGTGCTCGCTGGAGGTCTCGGCCTGGTGGACAGACACGATGTCCTGTAGCTCGTCCACGATGGGGCCGTCGACGGCCTCGTTGCGCACGCGCTTAAGGGCACCGATCGCCTCGTAGAGACGGTCCTTGGTCACGTACCAGCGCGATGACTCGGGCATCAGGCGGATGCCGATCCACAGGGCGATGGCGGGGATGGAGCACAGGATGATCATGTAGCGCCACGTGTCACCGTTACCCGCGGTGACGGTGAGCTGCGCGAGGAACTCGTGGTATTCGGCGGTGCCCAGAGTACCGCCGCGGGAGGCCTGCATGAGGGTCAGTGTGTCGAAGTTGATCGTCTTGCCGATGTACTCGGCGGGGAGCAGACCGGAGGGGTCAGCGGTGACGGTCAGCTCGGGGCCGCCGCGCAGCGTGGCGATGAGCGCGTTGATCGAGAAGGCCAGGAGCTGACCGGTGACGATCATGAGCTGGTCGACGGCGACGACGGCGCCGCGGATGCGCTTGGGGGCGGTCTCAGCGAGGTAGACCGGAACCGTGGCGGAGGCACCGCCAACGGCGAAGCCGAGGATCGCACGGAAGATGTACATCACCCACACGTTGGGGGAGAGCGCGTTGCCGACGGCACCGAAGAAGAACAGGATCGCCAGGAGCGTGATGTTGTGGCGACGGCCCCAGCGGTCGGACATGATGCCGCCGAACAGGGCGCCGAATGCTGCGCCGAGGAGGAGAACGCCGGAGATGCCGCCCTCTTCCAGCGCGGTCAGGCCGAGGCCGTGAGCGCCAAACGGCATGTACATGTAGGGCAGTGCGCCGGAGATAACGCCCGTGTCGTAACCGAAGAGCAGGGAGCCGAGGGTAGCGACGGCGGCGATGGCGAAAACGCCGCGGCGGGGCCCGGAGGCGGGCGTCTTCTCAACTGCGTCATGCAGCTGAGCAGGCGTCACCGTCGCGAGCGACAGGTTCTTGCTGGACATGGATTTCCCTAACTACGTTGTTGGAACAGAATAATCATTGATCGAAGGTAGTGGGAGCCGAGACGCGGGGGACAGGGCAGCAATGACGCCCATAGGCTTTTCGATCCAGAAAGGCTTACCGGCCTCGATTGCAGCCAGAGCGATCTCGTGGTGCAAGAAGTTGGGGAGGCGATGGAGACCGCGTCAACCTCGGGATCCGTGAGCAGGTCACGGTAGTCTTCGTACACGCGATCAAACCCGAGGATGTCGAGGGCATCTTCGCGTGCGTGGGGGGAAGGGTCAGTGGCCGCGACGAGGCGGGGTGTGATCAAGGTCGGGGAAATGCTTCGTGACGTTGGCGTAGGCGCGCGAGTGAAGTCGGCCCGTCCAACCCAAAGAGATGACACCGATGCCGAGAGGCGGCCGTTGTGGCATGCGTCGCCACCATGTCGTTGAAAGCGATGAGCGGGGGAGCGGGCAGATCTGTGGTAGCTGCGACGGAGGCTTCCGCGTCGGCGCCATCCAGTTCGTGCAGGTCCATGCCCTCGCGCGCGGCGGCCCGCCGGCACTGTGCGACGCGTTCACACACGATGGCCTCCCGGTGGGACGGGGGAGGGGAAAGGTAGCACAGGGACTGGTATCCCTGCGAGAGCTTCAAAGCCGACCTCGACGCCTACATCACGCACTGGAACACAACAAGACGCCAAGTAAAGCTCAAGGGCCTGATCCCGGCAGAATGCCGGGATCAGGCCCTACGGGAAGCCGCATAACGGCTACCATTAAACGCGTCCAAGTTACGGGGCGCAGTTCAGGAACCCTCCCCGCCGGGACTTTCGAGACGCTATCAGGCCAGCGACACGGGCTTGCCGGTCTTCGCCGACTCCGTGGCGGCCTCGGCCAGGCGCAGAGCCTCGATCGCATCGTCGATGGACGGCGTGGGCTTGGTGCCCGTGACGACCGCGTCGATGAACGCGGTGAGCTCAATACGGTAGGCGTCCGCGTAGCGCTGCAGGAAGAAGTCCAGGTACGGCTCGGCCGCATCCGTGACCTCGGCGTTGGACAGGCGCACGGTGGTGGCGCGGATGTTGTCCGCGTTGAGGGTGCCCGTCGAGCCCTGGGCCTCCAGGCGCTGGTCGTAGCCGGCCGAGCACTTGCGGTTGTTGACGATGGTCGCGACGACGCCGGCGGCGTTCTTCAGGGTGACCACGGCGGCGTCGAAGTCGCCGGCTTCCCTGATCTCGTCGTTGAAGTTCTGGCCGAATGCATGCACCTCGACGATGTCACCAAGGAAGAAGCGGGCCATGTCGAAGTCGTGGATGGTCATATCGCGGAAGATGCCGCCGGAGACCTTCACATACTCGGCCGGGGGAGCGGAGGGGTCGCGCGAGATGATGAGCAGGTTCTCCAGATCGCCAATCTTTCCCTCTTCAAGCTGGGCGTGAACCGCGGCAAAGGAAGGGTCGAAGCGGCGGTTGAAGCCGAACATAACGGGCACGGACACGGCGCCCAGCTCATCACGGGCGGCCTCGACGTCCTTCATGTCCAGAGCGATCGGCTTCTCGCACAGCACGGCCTTGCCGGCCTTGGCGGCGGCGAGCAGGTGGGGGATGTGCAGCGGCGTGGGCGAGCCGATGACGACGGCGTCGACCCCCTCGTCGGTGAAGATGGAGTCCACGTCGGTCGTGTGGCGGGTGCCGTAGACCTCGGCCAGCTTCTGCGCGGCATCACCGAAAGGGTCGGCAACGAGGGCGAGGGTGGCTCCGGGGTGTGAGGCGATGGTCTTGGCATGGACGTGGCCGATGCGGCCGGCGCCGATAACGGCAATGTTGAGCATCTTTGCTTCTTTCTAGGTGAGGGGGTGCTGGAGAGCAGAAAAACCGTGACCGGCGGTGGCCCCACACGCGACGTGTGGGGTCACCGAGTGGGTCACGGGGCGGGCATAATGACGTCGCGCACCAGGGCGTCGAGGTCAGCGTCTGCCTGCAGGAAGCCGCGCAGGGTCTTCGCGGTGGCGCCGAAGGTGTCGAACTCCTCAGGGGTCATGCCGTCGGGCTCGTAGGCGCGGACAAACTCGGGGATAGAGAGCAGCGTCTTCATGATGTCCTCGCGCACCGGGATGTCCATGCGCTCTTCCATCTTGTAGTCCGAGTCGTTGATGAGCTTGGCCCACTTGAACGGCGGGGAGACGACGACGTCGCCGCCGACGAACTCGGACCAGTGCATGACGTTACGGAACGCGGCGGAGAGCATGCGGGCGCGCAGACCGCGCTTCTGGAACTCCTGGTAGGCGCGCTTGAAGGCAGCAATGCCACACCACTCGAGGTGACCCGGATCCAGGAACATCTTGTCGCGCTCGGCGACCTCCTTGATCCAGTCGTCGAGGCGGCCCACCATGAGGGTGACGACCGGGCCCATCTGGGAGGTGTCCTTGCCCTCGGCCTCGCGGCGCTTGAGGCCGCGCTCGATGGCCTCGCCCGTGGTGACGGCCTGTGCGACGGAGAAGGAGACCGTCACGTTGACGGAGACGCCGCGGTAGGTGGCCTCTTCGATGGCCTCGACACCCACCGAGGTGGCGGGGATCTTCACGATGATGTTCTTAGCGAGGTTGTGGAATTCCTCGGCCTGGTCGGCCAGGGCCTTGGCGGAGCGGGCCAGGCGCGGGTCCGTCTGCATGGACAGGCGGCCGTTGCGGCCGTTCTCGGCCTCGAAAATGGGCTCAAGGAGCTTGGCGGCCTCGAGGGACAGCTCGCGCACGACCTGCCAGCCGATCTCAGACTCGGTGGCGTCCGGCATTTCCTTGGCGAGCTCCGCAATGCGGGGCAGCCACACGTCGCGCCGCTGGTTGATGCAGGTGTAGGCGATGGTCGGGTTGCAGGTAGCACCAACGCCGCCGAAGGAGATGGACTGCGCCAGCTCGCTGGGGTCCGAGGAATCGTTCCACAGGGCGGTGGGGGTGTTACGCGCGGCGTCCAGAAGGGGGCCGGGGGTGTACTCGATGGACATGGCGGGAAGCACTCCTTTGTGATTGCTTTCGACTTTCTCCGTCGGGGGTAAGTCTACGGCGAGCGCCTGCACCTGTCAACAGTTTGTTAGGACAAAGTGTCAATGTCTCGTCACTGGGCGAAAAGGCTAGCCTCGAAGGAGTATCGCGATGCGCGGTAGATATGGTTGCCGTACTCGACAATGCGTCCCGAGGGGTCGTATGTCGTGCGCTGCGTCGTCAGTAGGGCGGCGCCGCGATGCTCGGACAGGAGCTTGGCTTCCTTTGTTGTCGCGCTGCGGGCGCCGATCACCTGGCGGGCCGAGGCCAGGGTCACCCCGCGCTCGCGCATCAGGTCGTAGAGGGAGGCGGACTCGAGCTCCTGCATGGTTGGTGCGATGTCCGTCGGGATGAAGTTGGTAAGCACGGCGATCGGCTCATCGTTGGCAAAACGCGTGCGCTCAATGTGGACGATGAGTGTTCCCTCGGTGATCTTGAGGGTGTCGGCTTCCTGAGTGCTGGCCGGGCGCGCCTCGTAGCGCTGGATCGTCGTGTGAACCTTGTGGCCGGCGTTGACGAGGTCGCGCATGAGGGAGGTGAGCTCCATGGGGCGGTGAACGTGGCGCGGGGACACGATCGTGCCGACGCCGCGGCGGCGTGTCAGGAGGCCGCGGTCAACGAGGCGCTGGAGTGCCTGTCGTGCCGTGGGGCGGGAGACATGCAGTCGCGCAGCCATTGACAGTTCATCCTCCAAGCGCGTGTCCGCGGGCAGGGCGCCGGAGTTGATGAGCTGCGCGATGGGTTCTGAAATCTGGAAGTACAGCGGCACGGGGGAGGAGCGATCCAGCGTGATGTCTGGAACGTAGGGGGTGTTCTCCGAGGTGGGCGATGCTTTGGACATGTCAAACCTTCGTGTGTGGCGCGACAGCGGTGCTAAATATTTAGGGTTACATAGTATCAGCGTTGATGTAAAGGGTGAGAGTGACGCGCTGTTGCATATTGTACAGACAAAGTTTGACGATTGCCTGTTGATAGTGCATCCTTGGAACGAAAGGTTTACGGGCCACCCCAATGGAGAGGAAGGAGGCGCCATGTCTCTCGAGCGCCGCTATGTCGACATTCTAACAATGGGTCGTTCCGGCATTGACATTTTTCCTCTCCAAGTTGGCGCCCACCTCGAAGATGTCGAAACCTTCGGAAAGTTCCTCGGCGGCAGCCCGACGAACGTCGCCGTCGCAGCTGCCCGCCTCGGGCATCGCTCCGGCGTCATCACCGGCGTGGGGGACGACCCCTTCGGCCGCTTCGTGACGCGAGAGCTGGAGCGCCTCGGCGTCTCCTCCGACCATGTCGTCACCGTGCGCGACTTCCACACCCCCGTGACCTTTGCCGAGCTTTTCCCGCCGGACTCCTTCCCCCTCTACTTCTATCGAGAGCCCAGCGCCCCGGACCTGGAGCTGGGGGAGGATCAGGTGGATTGGGACGCCGTTGAGCGTGCCGGAATCTTCTGGTTCACCGTGACCGGCCTGTCGCGCGACTCCTCCTTCGGCCTGCACCTGCGCGCCCTCGATCATCGTGACCGCTCCAATGGCGTGACGATCCTCGACCTCGACTACCGCTCCAATCTGTGGAGCGGAATGGCCCAGGCGCGTTCGCGCGTCGCAGCCGTCCTGTCCCGCGTGGACGTCGCCGTCGGTAACCGCCAGGAATGCGAGATGGCTGTCGGCGTCTCCGATCCCGAAGGAGCAGCCGACGCCCTCCTCGAACGGGGCGTCAAGCTGGCGATCGTTAAGCAAGGCCCCAAGGGAACCCTCGCCAAGACCGCCGACGAGCGCGTGTGGGTCGATGCCTGGGATGTGGACGTCGTCAACGGACTTGGCGCGGGGGATGCCTTCGGAGGCGCACTCATCCATGGCCTCGTCGAAGGATGGGACCTCGAGCGCACGATCCGTTACGCCTCGGCTGCGGGAGCCTACGTGTGTCTGCACATCGAATGCTCGACAGCGATGCCCACCCACGAGCAGCTGCACACCTTCGTCGAAACGGGGGTCCTCCCGTAACCCACCCGACTTGCCCCGGCCTCGTCCCCCTTTTCATCCAGCGGCACCGATGCCCATCTTTCAGGAGACCACGATGACTCTTCCCGACATTTACGTTCCCGCCGGCTCCTCCGGCCACGGCAATTTCACCGTCGACATTGACCCCCAGCGTGCCGGTTGGGCCTTCTCGGGCCTGCGCGTCCTCGTTCTCGAGGCCGGCGCCTCCCAGGTCGTCGAGACCGGCGAGGCCGAGCTCCTCATCCTGCCCCTCGCCGGTGGCGCCACCGTCGAGGTCGACGGGCAGACCTTCGAGCTCGAGGGCCGCCGCGGCGTCTTCTCCGGCGTCACCGACTACCTGTACGTCGGACGCGGCGAGAGCCTGACCATCACCTCTGCCCAGGGCGGCCGCTTCGCCTTCCCCTCCGCGATCGCCACCCGCGACATCCCCGTCGCCTACTACCCCAAGAGCCAGGTCCGCGTCGACCTGCGCGGCGCCGGCGACTGCTCGCGCCAGGTCAACAACTACTCCCTGGCCGTCGAGGGCGTCACCACCTCCCACCTGCTGGCCTGCGAGGTCATCACCCCCGGCGGTAACTGGTCCTCCTACCCGGCCCACAAGCACGAGCAGGACTCCGAGGACGAGCGCGAGCTCGAAGAGATCTACTACTTCGAGATCGAAGACGGCCCCGAGGGCTCCAAGGGCTTTGGCCTGCACCGCACCTACGGCAGCCCCGGCCGCCCGATCGACCTGTGCTGCGAGGTCCACGATGGCGACGTCGCCCTCGTGCCCCACGGCTACCATGGCCCCTGCGTCGCGGCCCCCGGCTACGACATGTACTACCTGAACGTCATGGCCGGCCCGAACGAGGACCTCGTGTGGCTCGCCCCCGATGACCCGGCGCACCACTGGATCCGCGCAACCTGGGAAAACCAGGAAGTGGACCCCCGACTGCCCATGAACAAGTAAGAAAGACCCGAGAGGACTACCCATGAGCAAAGAAGCATACAAGGGAACCGTGCGCCTGACGGTCGCACAGGCAATCATTCGCTTCCTGTCCAACCAGTACACTGAGCGTGACGGCGTCGAGCACCGCCTCATCGCGGGCGCCTTCGGCATCTTCGGCCACGGTAACGTTGCTGGCATCGGTCAGGCCCTGCTGCAGAACGAGATCGCGCCCGCCGAGGGCGAGAACCCGATGCCCTACATCATGCCCCGCAATGAGCAGGGCGCCGTCCACGCGGCCGCGGCATTCGCCAAGACGACGAACCGCCTGCAGACCTGGATGACGACCGCGTCGATCGGCCCCGGTTCGCTGAACATGGTGACCGGTGCTGCGACGGCGACGACCAACCGCCTGCCCGTCCTCATCTTCCCCTCCGATCAGTTCGCGACCCGCATCCCGGACCCGGTCCTCCAGCAGCTCGAGGATCCGACCTCGCTCGACGTGACCGTCAACGACGCGTTCCGGCCCGTCTCTCGCTTCTTCGACCGCATTAATCGTCCCGAGCAGCTGATCCCCTCGCTGCTGAACGGTATGCGCGTCCTGACTGACCCGGCTGAAACCGGTGCCGTGACGATCGCCCTGCCCCAGGACGTTCAGGCCGAGGCCTACGACTGGCCGGTCGAGTTCTTCGCCAAGCGCGTGTGGCACGTGCGCCGTCCCCCGGCCGAGCGCGCTGCCATTGAGCGCGCGGTCGCCAAGATTCGCGCCGCCAAGCGTCCCCTCATCATCGCCGGCGGCGGCACCATCTACTCCGAGGCCTCGGAGGAACTGCGCGCGTTCGCTGCTGCGACCGGTATCCCGGTGGCCGACACGCAGGCCGGTAAGGGCGCCATCAACTGCGATCACCCCTGCTCCGTGGGCGGCGTCGGCTCCACCGGCGGCGACTCGGGCAACCACCTGGCCGACAAGGCAGACCTGATCATCGGTGTGGGCACGCGCTACTCCGACTTCACGACGGCCTCGAAGACGCAGTTCAAGAACCCCGACGTCTCCTTCGTCAACATCAACATCACGCCCTTCGACGCCGCTAAGCAGAGCGCCGAGATGGTCGTGGCCGATGCCCGTGAGGCGCTCGTTGCCCTGACCGAGGAGCTGGCCGACTACCGCGTCGACGAGTCCTACACCGCCGAGATCGCTGCTGAGCGCGAGGCTTGGGCCGCCAAGGTGGAGCAGTGCTACCACGTGGACAACGCCCCGCTGCCCGCGCAGACCGAGGTCTTCGGCGCCCTCAACGAGCTCATGGGCGACGAGGACGTGGTCATCAACGCCGCGGGCTCGATGCCCGGTGACCTGCAGGCCCTGTGGCAGGCCAAGACCCCCGTCCAGTACCACGTTGAGTACGCCTTTTCCTGCATGGGCTACGAGGTCCCCGCCGCCATGGGCGTCAAGCTGGCCCGTCCACAGTCCGAGGTTGTCTCGATCGTCGGCGACGGCACCTACCAGATGCTTCCGATGGAGCTGGCCACGGTCGCCCAGGAGGGTATCAAGGTCATCTACGTCCTGCTGCAGAACTATGGCTTCGCATCGATCGGCGCCCTGTCCGAGTCGCGCGGCTCCCAGCGCTTTGGCACGAAGTACCGCCAGCGTGGGACCGGCTCGCACCTGGAGGATACGGACACGATCGCTGGTGTGGACATCGCGGCGAACGCTCGCTCGTGGGGCATCGACGTGCTCGAAGTCCACACGATCGAGGAGTTTAAGGAGGCCTACAAGGCTGCCGCCGCCTCGGATCGTGCGACCATGATCCACATCGAGACCGACCTGATGGGTCCCAACCCGCCCGGATCCTCCTGGTGGGACGTGGCGATCTCGGAGGTGTCCGTGCTCGAGTCGACGCAGCGTGCGTACGAGGACTACCAGAACGATCGCAAGCCGCAGCGCCACTACCTGTGATGCGCTGAGTGCGTGAGGGGCGGCCCCGGATTAGTCCGCGGCCGCCTCCATCGCCTATGCCCTTGGTGCGTCAGTAGTCCCGGCGTGAAACGTTTCGTGAAACGGCGCGTTGGCTGGTGTGGGGAATTGGCGATGGGGGGAGCGTGTTCAATAGACGGGACAATCTGGGCCCTGTTGGCGCTGATGTTGCGGACGTTGCGACATTAGTCTGAGGAACGTGCTACTATTTGTCCTAACAAAGTTGTTTCACCATTCGTGGATGAATGGGAAGAAAGGTAGAACCAATGACAATCAACCTGTGGGTCAACGGCGAAGAGTACGTCGCTCACTCCGAGAAGACCATCGGCGTTGAGAACCCCGCCACCGGCAAGGTCGTCGATCAGCTTGCTCTCGCCGACAAGCATTGCCTCGACCATGTCGTTGAGATCGCCCGCAACGCGCAGAAGGAATGGGGGCGCACCGCCCTGGCCAAGCGCGTGGACATCATGTTCAAGTTCCGCCAGCTCGTCATCGATCATCAGGATGAGATCGCCGACGCCATCGTGCGCGAGGGTGGCAAGACCCACGGCGACGCCCTCGGTGAGATCGCCCGCGGTCGCGAGACCATCGACTTCGCCTGCGGCATCAACGCCGCCCTCAAGGGTGAGTTCACCGACCAGGCCTCGACCGGTGTGGACGTGCACACCCTGCGCCAGCCCGTCGGCGTCGTCGCCGGCATCTGCCCCTTCAACTTCCCGGCCATGGTCCCCATGTGGATGCACCCGGTCGCTCTGGCCACCGGCAACGCCTTCATCCTCAAGGTCGCCTCGGTCGTCCCCAGCGCCTCGCTGATCATTGCTCGCCTCTACAAGGAGGCCGGCCTGCCCGACGGCCTGTTCAACGTCATCGCCGGCGACCGCCACCTGGTCACCGACATCCTCACCCACCCCGGCATCGATGCCATCTCCTTCGTCGGCTCCACCCCCGTCGCCCACATCGTGCAGGACACGGGCGTGGCCCACGGCAAGCGCGTCCAGGCCCTGGGTGGGGCGAACAACCATGCGATCGTCATGCCCGACGCGGACATCGAGTTCGCCGCGCAGCACATCAGCGCCGGCGCCTTCGGCGCGGCCGGCCAGCGCTGCATGGCCCTGCCTGTGATCGTCGCCGTTGGTGGCGTCGAGGAGAAGCTGGTGCCCGCGATCAAGGCTCGCGCCGAGAAGATCATCGTCGGCCCCGGTACTGACCCGGCCTCCGAGATGGGTCCGGTCATCACCCGTTCCTCCCAGGAGCGCATTACGAAGTGGATTGACGAGGCCGAGGCTAAGGGTGCAAACATCGTCCTCGATGGCCGCGGCTACCGCCCCGAGGGTGAGGAGTACGCGGACGGCTTCTGGCTGGCCCCCACCATCATCGACAATGTGGATCGCGACCTGAGCGTCTACTGCGAAGAGGTCTTTGGCCCGGTCCTGGTCGTCGTACACGCCGACACCTACGAGGAAGCCATCGAGATCGTCAACTCCTCCGAGTTTGGTAACGGCTCCGCGATCTTCACCTCCGACGGTGACACCGCCCGCCACTTCGTTGTCGACGTCGAGGCCGGCATGGTCGGCGTCAATGTGCCGATCCCGGTTCCGGTCGCCTACTACTCCTTCGGTGGCTGGAAGGAGTCGCTGCTGGGTGACACCCACATCCACGGCCCTGAGGGTGTGCACTTCTACACGAAGGCCAAGGTTGTCACGACCCGTTGGCCCAAGCGTGGCGAGAAGGTTGGCTACGTCGGTATGAACTTCCCGACGAACGCCTGACACTAACGACGCTCTCATGAAAGGCGGGGTAGGTCTGTCGATCCGCCCCGCCTTTCGTCTCATTATGTCTGGACATGTCTAGTGCATTAGTGAATGAACGTGTGGATAGCCTGCGCGAGTGGGCGGACGGGAAACCTTGTCGACGACGTTGATACACCGGCGTCACAAGCAGTCGGAAACGAGAATTGTTGCTACTTCAGACACTACTCGAGGGCTCCTCGGCCAGCGACCGGGACTTGACCAGCCTCTGGAGCAACCACGTGTGACGCCTTAGTCGCCCTGATAGCTCCAATAAAGAAGCAAGAGGAGACATAGATGTCTAACACTCCAACGATCGACGACTAAACGCCGGATAAGGTGCGCTAACTCGTCGAGGAGATCCCGGCCTCGGGCAAGAAGCGCTCCCTGGGCGCCATCGCCGTCGTCGCGACGCTGGGTTCCCTCCTGTTCGGCTACGACACCGGAGT
>JAHACW010000022.1 GCA_018375675.1 Actinomyces sp.
CGTCAGATCCAGCGTCATACGATTTCCTTTTGTGTAACTGCGCCGTGCCCGCCGCGGGGGCGAGCGCCCCAGGTCGGGGCTGGCTTCACCTCTAGAGGGTAGCGAGTGTGTGGCCCAATTCCCTGTTCTGACACAGCACTGGGAGAAACCCCACCCCCAGCCACGTGACGGAATGCACCTGTCAATTCCAGCCCATGACTAAAGGCCCAGGTTGGCACACATTTACAAACGGCAACCAATCCCCACCTGCAGCAAGTTGCGAAATATCCCCTCAATGATTTTTCGCAAACGTGAGACACGGTCAGCGTTCATGGACTAAGGTTCTCATGTAACCAATGCTGACCGGGCTAACAATAGCCCACACGGGCAGTATTCTTGAGACTGATTCACCTTCAACACGAGGAATACGATGAAACTGACGCATAGGTTGACCATCGCGACGGCTCTGAGCGCCACGCTCGCGACCGCCCTGATCGCAGGCCCCGCCATGGCCGCCCCCTCCGACGAGAACCAGCCCACGGGTCCCGGCACCGCTAACGGCGACAAGTCCACCGCGTGCCGCGCCGACTGGACCGCCGCGGCGATCCTCGACACGGACATCCTGGCTCACCACCCCGAGCTAGTGAACCCTGCCGACATCACCCGTAACGCCGACGGCTCCGTCAACAAGGTCGCCACCGGCTCGAACAACGGCTACACCTCGAAGATCTCGACGAACTTCAACACCGAGACCTACAAGGCTCCGGGCATGTTCGAGGCCAACCACTGGATCGCCGGTTCCATGCAGAACTGGCGCTTCCCCGTGGCCACGAAGAACAAGCTGGCCGCCGGCACGACGATCACCGTCGACCTGCCGGACGACATGGCCAACACCTCCTTCATCGGCAAGCTTGAGACCCGCGCGGGCCTCAACGCTTTCATGCAGTCGTGGGGCCCGCGTGAAGCCGAGTACACGTGGAATGACGGCGACTTCACCGCCACCCTGACCGACGCTGCCAAGAACATTTGGACCATCACGCTGAACAAGGGCCTCGACGCCAACACCGGCACTGTCTTCCAGTTCACGGGCACCTTCCCGGAGGGCGCCGAGTCCTCGACCGCGTCCGCCAAGCTGGTCGGCGCCCAGTTCCCGGCCGACGGCCAGGTGTGCGGCGACCTGCCCACGCCGGAGACCCCCGAGCTCACCAAGTGCCAGGTCACGACCGTGGATCGCACCGTGTGGAGCCCCTACTCGCGCGACATCAACGAGCGCTCCAAGTACGCCGGTTCCTGGGGTTCCGAGGAGCCCAAGTGGGGCGAGGCCAACGCTGACGGCTGGTTCGTTGCCACCGGTACCGATCCGAAGGTCGGCGACTCGCGCACCCTGCGCCTCTACGGCGCCACCCACAAGGACCTCACCAACGCGACGCTGACGATCAAGGCCGTCCAGGGCCTGAAGTTCGACGCCTACACGATCAACACGATCTCCAACCCCGGCGCCGGCGCGCTCAAGGGTAACGGCTTCACGAACACCGTCGAGGGCCTGGGCGAGATCAAGGTCAGCGAGGACGGCAAGACCATCACCGTCACGATCAAGCACATGCCGGCCAACTCCGGCTTCTCCTTCAACATCAACGGCATCCTGACCGGCGAGACCCTCGAGGGCTCCCCGGTCCTGGCCCCGATCGTCCTGCACAACTGGCTGACCGGCACGGACAGCGAGTGCACGGTTCCCACCGAGGAGCCCACCACGCCGGCGCCGTCGGATTCCCCGACGCCCGAGCCGACGACCCCCGCTCCCGCCCCGTCCGCAACCCCGAGCGGCAACCTCGCTCGCACGGGTGCTGACACCCCGATGCTGGCCGGTGCGGCCATCATGGCTGGACTGGCAGGCCTGGGAGCTCTGGCTCTGCGCCGTCGCCAGCGCTGACGGATCATCCCCCGCAGGGCGCGTCCCTGCGGGGGGCACGCTCCGCAGGGACGCATCAACAGGAAAGTGGCACCGCTCTTGATGAGTGGTGCCACTTCCCATCACCGGTTCATCATGAGGGCTCAATTCATGGTGACTTTCGGTAGTTCCATTGTGCATGTGATGCACGCATCATTTCAAGGCGAAACGATGATTTTTCGGTGCAAATTCGCGGTTTCCAACTGCACGTTCGTGCACAAATGAGGGACGATCAGCGCAAACTAGACAAAACGCGGGCCCGCTCGAATCGAGCGGGCCCGCATTGTTTGTCAGGCGAAGATGCCTCAGTGGCGCTTGCGAGCGACCACCAGGGTCACGCCACCGGCCAGCGCGATAACGCCAGCGCCAGCGGCCATCGAAGCGACGGAGCCGGTGTTGGCCAGCGTCGGGTTCGAGGCGGCGGGGGTGCCGGCCGGAGCGTTCGTGTTGCGGATGCCGCCACGAGCGGAGACGGGGGCCGGGCCGTTGCCGGTGGAGATCTGGCCGCGGGTGGTCACGCCGGTGGTGCCGACGGGGCCGGAGGCAGCGCCAGCGCCACCCTGATCGGCAGCGGGGGCCGAAGAATCATCGGAAGTGGCCGGCATGTCAGCGGAGCCACCGGTGTTGTTGTCGTCAGCGCCGGTGTTGTCGTCGGCCGGGGTCGAGGGCTGCTCGGGGGCCGGATCCTCGGTGGCCGGGGTCGAGGGCTGCTCGGGGGCCGGATCCTCGGTGGCGGGGGCCTCAGTGGTGGGGGCCTCGGCGGACGGGGTCGAGGGCTCGGTGACGGGGGCCTCGGCGGCGAAAGCAACGCCGGCCGAAGCGGCGATCAGACCGAGTGCCGCGGTGGCGGCGAACAGGGAAGAGGTCGTCTTCTTCATTGTTTCTCCTGGAACAATTGTGGTGAGGGATGAATGCGTGACCCTGACCAGTGCGGGCCGTGTCGCGTCACGGCGTTCTCATCCACCCTACAACACTTCCTGACCATTACGCACAGATTTTCAAAAATCACGCATCGGCGAGTCGCACTCCACTTTTTCGTGAGGCGTTCATCGACTCCGCCGCGAGGGAAAAGGGCCAGGTCAGGACAGCTTGGCGGTCGCAATGAACTGGAAGATTCCCTCCATGATGAGCTGCGTCGCAATGGCTGCCAGCAGCAGACCGGAGATCTTTGTCAGCAGCATGATGCCACCGGGGCCAAGAAGCCTCGAAAGCATCAGCGAGAAGCGCATGGTCAGCCACATGACGATGTGCGCGAGCACGACGGCGACAATGACAGCGATCCACGATCCCACGTTCGTGCCGGCCTGTCCGACGGCCACCATGACGGCGACGATCGAGCCGGGGCCAGCGAGCAGCGGCGTACCTAGCGGGACGAGCGCGACGTTGACGCCCTCGTCCCCCGTGTCCGGTGAGGAGGAGTCCGTGCCCATGAGGAGTTCCATGGCGACGAGGAAGAGCAGGACGCCGCCGGAGAGCTGGAGGGCCTCCATCGAGATGTGGAGGAGGCGCAGGATCTGCCCGCCCAGGATCGCGAAGGTCAGGATGACGCCGAAGGAGACGGAGGTCGCCTGGATGGCGGCGCGGCGCTGCTTGGGCTGGGAGTAGCGGGCGGTGAGGCCCAGGAAGACGGGCACGGTCCCAATGGGGTCCATGATGACCGTCAGCGTCGCGAAGGCGGTCGCGAAGAGCGTAACGTCGAAGAGGCTCACGGCTCGACCACCTCGATAGTGCCCTGCGCGATGACCTCGGCGATCACCTGCGGGTCCGTCGTGTTTTCGCCGATGCGGTTCGGCTTGCCCGTCCCGTGGTAGTCGGAGGAGCCGAACATCGCCAGGCCCATCTCGCGGGCGATGCGCTCGACGTCGGCGCGGTCCTCGGGCGCGTGGTCGCGGTGGTCGCGCTCGATGCCGAAGAGGCCGGCCGCCGCCATATCGGCGATGACGGCCTCGGGCAGCAGGCGCTGGCGCTTGCGAGCGCGGGGGTGGGCCAAGACCGGCACTCCCCCGGCCTGCCGCACGCAGCGCACGGCGTCGACCGGGTCGGGTGCCCAGTGGTGCACGTAGTAGGGACCCGAGGGATGCAGGGCCTTGACGAAGGCGGCGCTGCGGTCGGGGAATGCGCCGGCGGCTACAAGCGCATCGGCGATGTGCGGGCGCCCCACGGGGCCACCTTCGGGCGCGAAGGCGAGCACGTCGTCCAACGTAATCGGGAAGTCGGCAGACAGATTCTCGACCATGCGCGCGGCGCGCGTCTCGCGGTCCTCGCGCGTGCGTCGGAAATTATCGACGAGGCTGGGGCTGGCCGGGTCGAAGAGGTAGGCCAGGAGGTGCACGGAGATCCCCGAGGACGCGCACGACATCTCAGCGCCCCGGATGAGGCTCACGCCGGTGTCCGCGACGGCGGCCGAGGCCTCGTCCCATCCGGTCGTCGTGTCGTGGTCCGTCAGCGCGATAGCGTCCAGCCCGGCCTGAGCGGCGATAGCCAGGAGCTGCGCGGGCGTATCTGTCCCGTCTGAATACGCGCTATGAGTGTGGGGGTCAATTCGCTTCACCATTTGAGACTACCCCATTAATCCGATCACACAACCGCGCGGGTGAACGCCGCCCGCGAGCGCCACGCGTCTCATCAAAGAGCCTGTATTTGCTTGAATTTGACCTTATTGTCTGCACGTTCTCCCATCTCACCATCACCCTTTTTGGTTAACCGCTCACCTGCAGCGACGAGCTATCGACTGTAGGAAACTGGCAGTACACGGCCATTTGGCCTCCCTCAACACCGATTGGAGTACACGCGTGTCTGACAAGGATCAGACCCAGGTATCCACCGCGACCGACGCGGGAGATGCCGGGTACAACAAGGCTCTGAAAAACCGACACATCCAGATGATCGCCATCGGCGGTTCGATCGGCACCGGCCTGTTCCTGGGTGCGGGTGGCCGTCTGGCTCAGGGCGGCCCCGCTCTGGCCTTCGCCTACGCGGTGTGCGGCGTCTTCGCGTTTCTGATGGTCCGCGCCCTCGGCGAGCTGGCGGTGCGCCGCCCCTCCTCGGGCGCGTTCGTGTCCTACGCCCGCGAGTTCCTGGGCGAGAAGGGCGCGTTCATCACCGGCTGGTTCTTCTTCCTGGACTGGGCGGTCACCGTCATGGCTGACATCACCGCCGTGGCGCTCTACATGCACTACTGGAATATGTTCAAGGTGGTCCCTCAGTGGGTCATCGCCCTCATTGCTTTGGGTCTTGTGTTCGTCCTCAACATGATGAGCGTGAAGGCCTTCGGCGAGGCGGAATTCTGGTTCGCGATGATCAAGGTCGCGACGATCCTCATCTTCATGGCTGTCGCCATCTGGGCGATCATCACGCAGGCGCACGTCGGTGATTACTCCGCGGGTGTCCACAACATCTCCGAGTCCGGCGGCTGGTTCCCCGAGGGCCTGGCCCCCGTCTTCGCCCTCACGCTGGGCGTCGTCTTCGCCTTCGGCGGCACCGAGATGGTGGGCGTCGCGGCGGGCGAGGCCAAGGACGCCGCGAAGATCCTGCCCAAGGCCATCAACTCGATGGTCATCCGCATCTTCTTCTTCTACGTCGGCTCCGTTGTGCTTTTCGCCCTGGCGCTGCCCTACACCGCCTACTCGTCGAATGAGTCTCCCTTCACGACGTTCTTCTCCGGCCTCGGCGTGCCTCACGCGGGTGACATCATCCAGGTAGTTGTCCTGACCGCCGCCCTGTCCTCGCTCAACGCCGGCCTGTACGCGACCGGCCGCACGCTGCGCTCGATGGCGCTCGTGGGCGAGGGACCGCGCTACGCGGCCCGCCTCAACAAGAACCACGTCCCCTACGGCGGCATCATCATCACCGCGTCGCTGGGTCTGCTGGGCGTCCTGCTCAACGCCTTCGTTCCGGAGAACGCCTTCAACATCGTCATGGACCTGGCGGGCATCGGTATCGCCGGCACCTGGGCGATGATCCTCATCTCGCACCTGGCATTCCTGCGCAAGGTCAAGCGCGGCGAGGAAGAACGTCCGGAGTTCCGCATGCCCGGCGCCCCCTACACCAACTATCTGGCGCTGCTCTTCTTCGCGGTGGTCGTTGGCTCCAACGTGACCTCCGAGTCGGGCCGTTGGACCCTTGCACTCTTCGGCGTGGTCATCGTCCTTATGGTCGCCGGCTGGTACTACGTGCGCGGGCGCGTCGGCAACCTGACCGACGAGGCTGCCGCCTCGCTCCAGGGCGAGGAAACCCTGGTCTCGGGCGACTGAGAAAGGACGAACAGTGCGTCTTCACGTCACGTATGCCGGTGGTACCATCGGCATGGTCGATTCCCCCGAGGGGCTGCGCCCCGGCGCAGACCTGCAGGGGTGGTTCGGCTCCCAGCTCGAGGGCATCGAGCTGGCCTCGAACATCACGATGTCGACGCTGGACCCGCTTATCGACTCCTCGGAGGCTACCCCCGAGGACTGGCAGGCCATCATCGACGACATCAACGCGCACGCAGACGAGGCCGACGCCTTCCTGGTCCTGCACGGCACGGACACGATGGCCTACTCGGCCGCGGCCCTGTCCTACGCACTGGCAAGCATGGGTAAGCCGGTCGTCCTGACCGGGTCTCAGTACCCGCTCGGCGTCGTCGGCTCGGACGCATCGGCGAACGTCACGGGCGCCCTGCGCGCCGCGATTTCGCACCACGCACGAGGCGTCATGCTGTTCTTCGGGCACAAGCTCCTGGCCGGCAACCGCGCCACCAAGACCTCGTCGTGGGCGTTCCGCGGCTTCGAGTCGCCCTCCGTGTCCCCCATGGCGCGCACGGGTGCCCCGTGGCGCTGGTACGGGGCTCCGAGCACGGGCACCGGCTGGCAGGATCCGAGCCCGTACACGCGCCAGGATGTCGCCGTCATCGATGTGGTGCCCGGCATGAGCGCCGCGCGACTGCGCGCCATGACGACGCCCCACCCGGACGCGGTCATCCTGCGCACCTTCGGCGTGGGTAACATCCCCGCCTCCGAGCCGGGTCTCGTGGACGTCCTGGCCGAGCTCGCGCAGGCCGAGGTGCCGATCATCGTCGCCTCCCAGTGCTACCAGTCCGAGGTCATGCTCGGCCACTACGAGGCCGGCAACGCCCTGGCGCGCCTCGGCGCAATCGGTGCGCACGACATGACGCTCGAGGCCCTCTACGCCAAGACTGTCTTCCTGCTCTCGCAGGGCAAGCGCGGCGCCGATTTCAAGCGGTGGATGGACCTGTCCATCGCGGGAGAGCTCACCCTCCAGGACTGAGCCTCTTCCACCCGACACGGCCCCGGCCTCGTCCCCGGCGCAGCGCGCGCCACAGGGAGACGAGGCCGGGGTTTGTCATGACCATCGAACCCGCCCGAGGGGCCGAGAAGCCGTAGAATAGTGACCATGAGTGAAGAAGCGTCCCAGTCCATGGCCGATCGCGGCGAAACCCGCTCCCGTCAGCCCCAGTCCTCCGCATTCCGCGATTTCATCGGCTCCGGTTGGGGGCCTCGTCCCTCCGAACTGCCCGAGCGCGAGCGCGTCGCCGACTTCCTGCACGACCGCACCCTTAAGGCCGGCGCTCCCTTCCCGGGCGAGCGCCTGGTCGTGCCCGCGGGCCCCTACAAGGTCCGCTCCAACGACTGTGACTACCGTTTCCGCGCGCACTCCGCCTTCGCGCACCTGTCGGGCCTGGGCGGCGAGAAGGAGCCCGACACCGTCCTGGTGCTCGAGCCGAACGAGGACGGCACCCACACTCCCCTACTGTTCTTCAAGCCCCGCGCCTCGCGTTCCTCCAAGGAGTTTTACGCAGACGCCCGCTACGGCGAATTCTGGGTGGGCGCGCGCCCCTCGCTCGAGGAACTGAGCGCGCAGACCGGCCTCGAGACCCGCCACATTGACACACTGCGCGACGTGCTGGCGAAGGACGCCGGGACCGTGCAGCTGCGCATCGTGCGCGGCGTCGACGCCAACGTCGAGGCGATGGTGAACGAGGTGCGCGCCCAGGCCTCCCTGCCCGCGGGTGAGGACGCGCGCAAGGAGGACGAGGCCCTCGAGGAACATCTCTCGGAGATTCGCCTCATCAAGGATGCCTTCGAGCTGGAGGAAATGATCCGCGCGGTCGAGGTCACCAAGGCTGGCTTCGAGGACATCATCCGCGTCCTACCGCGCGCCGTCGGCCACCGTCGCGGCGAGCGCGTCATCGAGGGCGCATTCCGAGCGGTCGCCCGAGAAGAGGGCAACGGCGAGGGATACGAGACCATCGCGGCCTCGGGCAACCACGCGAACACCCTGCACTGGATCGACAACGATGGAACGGTCCGCGAGGGTGACCTGGTGCTCGTCGACGCGGGCGTCGAGGTCGACTCCCTCTACACGGCCGACATCACGCGCACGCTGCCCGTCAACGGCCGCTTCACCGAGGTCCAGGCGCGCGTCTACCAGGCGGTCCTCGACGCCTGCGAGGCCGCCCTGGCCCGCGCCAACGAGCCGGGCTGCCGCTTCAAGGACGTGCACGACGCCGCCATGAAAGTCATCGCCGCCCGCCTGTACGAGTGGGGCATCCTGCCCGTCACCCCCGAAGAGTCGCTGTCCCCCGAGGGCCAGCAGCACCGCCGCTGGATGCCGCACGGCACCAGCCACCACCTGGGCCTGGACGTGCACGACTGCGCGAAGGCACGCGCGGAGCTCTACCAGGGCGCGCTGCTGGAGCCGGGCATGGTCTTCACGATCGAGCCGGGCCTGTACTTCCGCGCCGATGACCTGCTGATCCCCGAGGAGTACCGGGGCATCGGCGTGCGCATCGAGGACGACGTCGTGGTGAACGCCGACGGCACGGTCACGCGTATCTCCGAGGACATCCCGCGCACGATCGCGGACGTCGAGGAGTGGATCGCGAGCGTTCAGTCCCGCTGAGCCGCGCGAAGACGCTGAGGTTACGCCTCGGTCTGGTCCTTTTCGGGGGACGAGGCCGGGGCGTCCTCATGTGCGGACGCCGCGCTCTCGGGGCTGTTCGTTGTAGGGGCCGAGGCCTCGGGGGCGCTCACGGGGGCGTGGGCCTGGGCGGACGTGGCCTCGGGCGTCTCGCGACCACCGGGCACCTCCCCGTCCTTGGTCGCTGCACCGAAGCGGGGGCGGCCGTCGGGGAAGAAACCGACGGAATCCTTCTTCGGGCGCGCCTGCTCCGCACGCGGGCGCACGACGCGCGCACGGTTTCCGGGGGTGCGCTGCAGGATCTGATAGGCGCGGTCGATGTCGGCCGAGGCCAGGACCGCGTAGCGCTGCGCGACAACCTGCTGGGAGGACACAAGGTCGCGGCTGCGTCCGCGAATGATGAAGGACAGAGCGGACAGAGCCATGCCGATCAGGGCACCGACGATGATGCCGCCAGCGACCCACGTTCCCGTGCCGCCCGCGCTCTGGCCAGCGGACATGAGCATGCCGCCCAGTGCTCCCCATAGGCCGCCGCTGGAGGCGCCCGAGAGGGAGGCGCGCGCAATCGTCAGGCGTCCTTTGACGCGCTCGACGAGGTGCAGGTCGGAGCCGACAATCGTGATCACGGAAACGTCGAAGCCGGCATCCGACAGGAAGTCGACACCGGCGCGGGCCTGCGCGTAGGTCTCGTACGAGGCGACCTCGGTGCCCGTGGGCATCTGCGGGTCCATCACGACAGCCATTTCTTCTCCTTCGTCCCCGGCCTCGGTGGCATGGAACGCATTGTTCATGCGGCGACCGGCTCATCAGTACGCATCTGTGGTCACCAGCCTATGATGGAAGAGTGAGCATTGCATCTATTGAACTAGGCACCAAGGGCCGCCGCGTCTACATCGGAAAGCTCGCTGGCACTAGTGTTTTCGACCCTTTGGGCGACCAGGTCGGCAAGATCCACGATGTCGTTGTCATCTTTCGGCTGAAATCCGAGGCCAACGTCATCGGCTTCGTCGTCGAGGTCGGCCCGCGTAAGCGTGTCTTCCTGCCGCTCACTCGAGTGACCGCGATCGAGTCCGGATCGGTCATTACGACGGGCCTGCTCAACATCCGTTCGTTCACGCAGCGTCCCATCGAGACGCTCGTCCTCTCCGAGCTCTTCGATCGCGTCGTCACCATGAACGACGGCTCGGGCCAGGTGCGCATCCTCGACGTCGCGATGCGCCAGCGCCGCCCCAAGGACTGGGTGATCTCCACGCTGCACGTCCAGCGCGTGCGCACGTCCTCCCTCGGTTTCACGCGGAGCGGCGAGACCCTCACCGTGGACGTGGCCGAGGTCTCCGGCCTGCTCAAGACCGACTCGAACCAGGCGGCGACCGCGCTCGTGCAGTACACGGAGGACATGCGCCCCGCGGACCTGGCGGACTTCATGCACACGCTCCCCCAGGACCGCAAGATGGCAGTCGCCATGCAGCTGACGGATGCACGCCTCGCCGACGTGCTCGAGGAGCTGGGTAACGACGACCGTATCGCGATCGTCTCCGCGCTGGAAGCCGCCCGAGCCGCCGACGTTCTGGACGTCATGCAGCCCGACGACGCGGCCGACCTCGTCGCCGAGCTGCCAGACGCGCAGGCCCAGTCCCTGCTGGCCCTCATGGAGCCCGAAGAGGCCGAGGACGTGCGTCGACTCATGACCTACGACGAGTCGACCGCCGGTTCGCTCATGACCACCGAGCCCGTCATTTTCGGCCCGAACGCAACCGTCGCACAGATGTTGGCTGCCGTACGACGCGAGGACATCCCGGCCTCGATCGCGACCGTCGCCTTCATCGCACGCCCACCCCAGGAGACACCGACCGGCCAGTACCTGGGTATGGTGCACATCCAGCGCGCGCTGCGCGAGCCCCCGCAGACTCTGCTCGGCACGATCCTGGACCGCGACATCGAGTCCGTGGACCCCAACGCGCACATCGCGACCGTGACGCGTCTGCTGGCTACCTACAACCTGACGGTCCTGCCCGTCGTCGACGAGGACGGGCACCTGCACGGCGCCGTCTCGGTCGACGACGTCCTCGACGAGCTGTTGCCCGAGGACTGGCGAGACTTCGACGACGACGTGACCGACCGCATGATGGCAAGGAGCATCGATGGCTGATCGCCTGGATAACCCGATTGACAAGCGTCGGTGGTTCTTCCGCCGCTCGTCAGGCGGCGGCGACGGCTTCGGCCGCTTCGCCGAGGCCACCGCCCGTTTCATGGGCTCGCCCCGCTTCGTCCTCTACATGACGATCTTCGTCATCGCGTGGATCGGCGCGAACCTGATGCTCGCCGGCATCAGCGAGGAAGCCGCCTGGGACCCCTACCCCTTCATCCTCCTGAACCTCGCATTCTCGACCCAGGCCTCGTACTCGGCCCCGCTGATTATGCTCGCGCAGAACCGCCAGGACGCCCGCGACCGCGTCGTGGCCGAGCAGGACCGTATTCGCGCGGAGCGTAACCTCGCCGACACCGAGTACCTCGCCCGCGAGATCGCAGGCCTGCGCCTGGCGCTCCAGGACGTCGCCACGCGCGACTTCGTGCGCTCTGAGCTGCGCGACATGCTGGAGGACCTGCGTGCGGAGATCGCCGCGGACGCGGCCAACGCCTCGTCGAACGAGGCGGATGCTGAGGCCGAGGCCGACGGTGCCTTTCGTCCCCTAGAAGATGGGCACACCGGCCAGTAGAGTGGAGTCCATGCCAGTCACGCTTGATTCCGTCATGGAGGCTCTCGGCCAGGTCATCGACCCCGAGATCCGCCGCCCCATCACCGACCTCAACATGGTGACCCCCGACCTGGTCACGATCGACGGTTCCTCCGTCGCCGTCAAGGTCCTGCTCACCACCGCCGGATGCCCCCTGCGCACCCAGATCACCAAGGACGTCACCGAGCGCGTGAGCGCCATCGACGGCGTCGAGAACGTCTCCGTCGAGATGGGCGTCATGGACGAGGCCCAGAAGAAGGCGCTGCGCGAGAAGCTCAACGGCGGTCGGCCCGAGCGCGAGATTCCTTTCTCTCGCCCCGATTCCCTCACGCGCGTCATCGCCGTCACCTCCGGTAAGGGCGGCGTCGGCAAGTCCTCCATGACCGCGAACCTGGCCGCCGCGCTGGCCGCGCAGGGCCTCAAGGTCGGCGTCATGGACGCGGACATCTACGGCTTCTCGATCCCGCGCATGCTCGGCGTGGACCACGACCCGCAGGTCATCGACGGCATGATGATCCCGCCCGTGGGCGCCGGCGGCGTCAAGGTCATCTCGATCGGCATGTTCGTGCCCGACGGCCAGGCCGTCATCTGGCGCGGCCCCATGCTCCACCGCGCCCTCCAGCAGTTCCTCGCGGACGTGTTCTGGGGCGACCTGGACGTCCTGCTCATCGACATGCCTCCGGGCACGGGCGACGTCGCGATCTCGATCGCACAGCTGCTGCCTAACTCGGAGATCCTCGTCGTGACGACCCCGCAGGTCGCAGCCGCCGAGGTCGCTGAGCGCGCCGGTTCCATCGCGTCGCAGACGAACCAGAAGGTCATCGGCGTCGTCGAAAACATGTCCTTCCTGCCTCAGCCCGATGGCTCTCGCCTGGAGATCTTCGGCGCGGGCGGCGGCGAGTCCGTCTCGCAGCGCCTCACCGCGCAGCTGGGCTACTCGGTGCCGCTGCTGGCCCAGGTGCCCCTCGACATTGCGCTGCGTGAGGGCGGGGACCGCGGCGAGCCCGTCGCCGTCGCTTCGGGTCCCGCCGCCGAGGAGCTCACGGCCCTCGCCAAGCAGCTCTCTTCCACGAACCGTGGCCTGGCGGGCCGCCCCCTCGGGGTCTCCCCCATCCAGCACTGAGCCCACGCGGCTTCGCCCCGGCCTCGTCCTTGCCGACGAGGCCGGGGTTTCGTCTGCTTGTCAGGTGAGGTTTTCGCGTATTTTCGGAGCGCCAGCGCGCCCTTGCGCATCCTCGCCTGTACCCTGATGCCTGGGGAGGCATCAACGCGCAGGCGTACCTCACCCAGGCGATCAAACACGAGTGAGGATACGGCGATGGCGGACAAGGCCCAGACGTGGGTGTACACCGAGGACTACGTGGCGGAAAGCGAAGCGCTGACCGCCGCACGCGCCGTCGCTACCGAAATGGGCGCTTCCCCCGTGTCCGCTGGCACCGGCGCAGCCCTGCGCATGCTGGCGGCCGTCTCCGGCGCCCGCGCGGTCCTGGAAGTGGGCACGGGCGCGGGTGTGTCCGGCCTGTGGCTCCTGGACGGCATGGCTGCCGACGGCGTCCTCACGACGATCGACTCCGAGTCTGAGCTGCTGGGACACGCGCGCCGCAACTTCGCCGCTGCCGGCCTGTCGTCGCATCGCACGCGCCTCATCGCCGGGCGCGCCCTCGACGTGCTGCCGCGTATGGCTGCTCGCGGCTACGACATGGTCGTCTTGGACGGCGACCTGGAGGAAACCCCTCAGTACCTCGATCACGCGGTGCGCATCCTGCGTCCCGGTGGAACGATCGCTTTCGTGCACGCCCTGTGGCGCGACCAGGTGGCTGACCCCGCGCGCCGCGACGCGCTCACCGTGGTCGCCCGCGAAGTCGTCAACTATCTGCGCGACTCCGATGAGTTCGTGCCCGCGCTGCTGCCCGTCGGCGACGGCCTGGCGGTCGCCGTCAAGCGCTGAGCGCCCCATTCACGAACAAGCGGCGGAACAGGAGATCCTGTTCCGCCGCTGTCTTGTTGTGTGTCAGATGGCCGCTCCGAGAGCTTCGGCGAGTTCCGCCGCCTCCTGCGCGTTCAGCTCGATGACGAGCCGCCCGCCCCCTTCGCTGGGAATTCGCATGACGATACCGCGCCCTTCGGCGCTGACTTCGAGGGGTCCATCCCCCGTGCGAGGCTTCATTGCTGCCATGAGAGTACTCCTTCTCAGAGTTATGCCCGCGCCTCCTCAGGCGGGGTAACACACCTATTTTACCGGATAAGCGCCAATTTTCCTTAACACCTCGCAAAGAGTAATCAAAGAAAAATAAGCCAATCGGCTAATTAGGCCCGCGATAACGGGAGTTTGACAGCACAAAGAACCCGCATAAAGGATGCGAAACCACTAGGCACCCGTCGCTAGGCGCACCGCTTCCTCCGGATCATCAACAACGTGGAGCAGGTCCACATCGCCGGGCGAAATCATGCCAGCATCGACCATCGAGGAACGGATCCAATCGACCAGGCCCGACCAGTAGTCGGTCCCCACGAGGACCACCGGGAACGAACGAATCTTCCCCGTCTGCACGAGGGTCGCCGACTCAAAGAGTTCATCCATGGTCCCAAAACCACCGGGCATCACAATAAAGCCCTGCGAGTACTTGACGAACATGGTCTTACGGGCGAAGAAGTAACGGAAGTTGACGCCCAGGTTCACCCACTGGTTCATGCCCTGCTCGTGGGGCAGCTCAATCCCCAGGCCAATCGACGTGCCGCCGGCCTCCCACGCGCCGCGGTTCGCGGCCTCCATCATGCCGGGGCCACCGCCCGTGATGACCGCGTAGCCGCGATCCACGAGGAGCTCGCCGACGCGCTGGGCGCACTCGTAGAGGGGCTCGTCGGGGCGGGTGCGAGCGGAGCCGAAGACTGAGATGGCCGGGCCGACCTCAGAGAGGGCCTCGAAGCCCTCGACGAACTCGGACTGGATACGCAGGACGCGCCACGGGTCCTCATGTTTCCAATCCGCGCTCTGGTCGGATTGGAGCAGCGATGCGTCCGCAGTCATGCGCGGGATCTGGTCGCCTCGCAGGACGACGGACCCGCGGCGGTAGGTGTTCGTCGGCTTGGTCATGGTCATGCCTCCCTGTGTGGTGCCGGCGTCGGTGCCGGCTGCGCGAGCACGAACGCGCGCAGCGTGTCGTGCACCTTCACGATATCGGATACGGGCGTATGTTCGTCGCGTGTGTGCGCCAGCAGCGGGTCGCCCGGGCCGAAGTTCATAGCGGGCACGCCGACCTGGGTGAAGCGCGCGACGTCGGTCCAGCCGATCTTCGCGCTGAGCCTCAACTCCTCGCCCCGTGATGCTGCGACCTGGCGGGCGACCAACAGGAAGCGCTGGGCGACGTCAGAGTCCGCTCCCGGCCTGGCCCCCTCGCACAGGTCGTCAACCTCAATCGTGGCGCCCGTGCCCTCGAAGAGGCCGCGCACCCACTCCAGGGCCTCGTCGGCGCGCTTCGAGGGGGCGAAGCGGTAGTTGACGGTCATCGAGGCGGCCTCGGGGATCACGTTGTTGGCGATGCCGCCCTCGACGCGTACGACCGACAGGGATTCTCGGAATTCGAGGCCATCGACCGCCACGACGGGGTTTCCGTAGGCGGCGATGCGCTCGATGACGGGGGCCATCGCGTGAATCGCGTTGACCCCCATCCACGCGCGCGCCGAGTGGGCGGCACGCCCCGGGAAGTGCGCGATGACGCGCAGGGTTCCGTTGCAGCCGCCTTCCACGTGGGCGGCGGTGGGCTCCCCCAGGAGCGCCAGGTCGCCGGCGAGCCACTCGGGGTGGTTGCGCTGGACGCGCCCCAGGCCATTGAGATGGGAGGCGACCTCCTCGTGGTCGTAGAAGATCCAGGTGACGTCGGTGCTCAGCGCGGCCTCGCCGACAGAACGGAGGACGGCACCAACCTCGCACGCGAGCGCGAGCGCAGCAGCGCAGCCACCGAGCATGTCGACCGACCCGCGTCCCCACAGGACCGTGGCCCCGTCGCGCTCCTCAAAACGACCGGGGACGTTATCGGCGATGGGAACCGTGTCGAGGTGCCCAGCGAGAACCACGCGCTGGCCGAGGCCGAGCCGGGTCCGCGCGCACACGGCGTCACCGTCACGCAGAATCTCCAGGGAGGGAGCCGATCCAAATCCGGCACCGCGCAGGGCCGCCTCGACGGCATCAGCCAGGGGCCCTTCGTCTCCCGACACCGAGGGAATGTCGATCATCTGGTGCGTGAGCTCGACCGGGTCCGTCAGGTTCGTCAGCTGCATGATTCCTCCTTCGTGGATGCCTCCAGGATAGCGGCGCACTCCCCCACCTGCGTCCCTCCACCGTTTCCCGGGAGCAAGCCCCGGCCTCGTTCCTGAAACACATTTTTGCTCGGGCCACCCGGAGTGTTACCCTCAGCACATGACACGCTGTGCTAGCCCGTTGCTGTTTGCGGGTATCGCTTCTTTCCTGTCCGCGCGAACCGGCGGACGTTTCCGCCTGATTATCGGCTACGAGACCCCTGAGAATCAGGACGCGGCGCGCGACGGCGCAGCGATCATCGAAGCATCCGGCGGGCACGCCCTGCTCATGCCGCGTGCACTCCCCGCTCCCCTGACGGCATTTTCGGTGCGCATGGTGATGGCAGACGGCGCCGTGTACGTGCGCGCGTCGGGCGAGGCACTCATCTACCTGGGTGGGCGCGCGATCGACCGCTCGCGCGAGGGCGCGCTGGCCCCCGAGGCTGAGCTGGCCCTCATCGACGAGGCCGTGGCCGCGTGCGGGGACGGATCTTCCCTCCCCCGTTCGCAGGGAGGCTGGGAGTCGGTGGGTGACGGAATGATCGGCGCGTACGTGGACCGCTGCGTCTCTCGTATCGCCTCTCTGGAGCCTTCCGGCGCACGCGTGGCCTCCGCGTCGGTCGACGAGGCCTCGGGGCTGCTAGCGACCCTGCTGGAGCGCCTGGGCGTGCCGGTCGTCGAGGAGGGCGCTGCTCTCTCCCTGAGCGTTTCGACGGATGGGCGCGCCCTGACTACCTCTCTACCCGAGGAGCGGGTCCACACCGCGCTGGCGGGGGCGCTGAGCACCTCTCCCGCCGCACCCACCGGCCCCGGCCTGTACTGCGTGGACCCGGCCTTCGTGCTCGACGCGGACGGCCTGTGCGCGGGCGCGGCGCTGGCAGTGCTGGGAGCCTGAGACCTTAAGAGCTGTGCCCCGGGGATGCATCCCCGGGGCACAATCGTCTGCGCAGTCAGCTCACACGTCGAAGGGCGTGGAGATGACCATACCGCCCGTCTCGATCTGGCCGGCCATGTCGGACAGGCCCAGCTTGAGCTCGGAAGACAGCATCGGCGTGTAGGCGCCAAAGCCGGTGAGGATCACGCCGCCCGAGGCCAGGGACACCGGGACGACGGATGCCTTATCACCCGCGGAGGCCTGAGCGATGAGCGTCTCCATCGCGGCCTTGTAATCCACGACGACGCCCGTCAGCACGGGAGCGCCAATGGCGGAGCGAACCTCGTCGGAGATCTGGATGTAGCTGAACGCGTCCGCGAAGGACTGCGTGTCCACCTGCTGCGACACCGGCGCGCCGGACTGGCCGGACATCGGCGCGGTCTCAGCCGACTGGGCCTCGTCGCGGGTCAGGCCCTTCAGGTCGTTCTTCGTCAGGCCGGACCACACGAGGCGCACGGCCGGGTTGGCGGCCTCGGTGACGGCACGCGCAGCACCCTCGTTGGCCTCACCGGCAAAGGGGGCGATGATGTCGGCGCCCTGAGAGATCGCGTCGGCGGTCGCCGTACGCACCTCGTCGGCGCTGCCCGCGTACGTGCCGTCGCTCGTCACGGGGTTCCAGCCGAGCACGGTGATCGACGTGCCGTTGGCCAGATTGTACGCATCCACGCCCTGGGAGAACGCGGACATCTGCGAGCTGGTGACGTTGTCGCGCTCTCCGCCGATGACGGCGAGCGTGCCCGTGGTCGTCATGCCCGCGGAAGCGTAGCCGGCCAGGTAGGCGGCCTGCGAGGCGTCGACATCGACGACCGAGCCGTTCTTCAGGGAGGTCGCGGCGCCCTTTGAGTCGACGAAGGAGGCACCCACGAGGGCGAAGCGCACCTTCGGGTTGGAGCGCGCGGCCTCGGAGATCGAAGTGGCCATGGTCGAGTCGGCACCCACGATCAGCGTGCAGCCGGAGGTCACAAGCGAGGCCGGGGCCTCCTGTCCGCTGGCCGCCTCAAAAGCGACAGAAGCGTCATTCGCGGCGCCCGCAAGGGCGGTCGCAACGGGGTCCGTTGCGGCGTCGCCGTGGGCTCCGGAGATGGCGGCGCAGACCTTCGCGGAGGCTGCGGGGGTGGCGGCGGGCGTGGTCGAGCAAGCTCCAAGGGCCAAGGATGCCGCGGTCGCAGTGGTTGCGAGGGCGGCGATGGTCCGCTTGTTCACGTGTGATGCCTTTCGTCGGGGCTTCTTGCTGCCCAACACGCTACCAGCCTCACGCCTGTAGGCGGTGGGCGGGGCGGCGCACCTCACCCGAGAGCGAACGGGGCTTGGCGAGGCCGAGCCCCCGTCCGGGAGGCCCTTCCAAGCGCTCGGTGACGGCTTGTCAGAGCAGGTTGGAGCGGCCCTGCTCGGCGAGCTGATCAACAACGGCCTTCACCGACTGCGCGCGGTCGCGACGCGTCACGAGGATCGCGTCGGGGGTCAGCGCAACCGCCACGTCGGGCACGCCGACGAGCGCGACAAGGGGTCCCGCACCGTCCTGCGCGAGGGAACCGAAGACTGCCGCGCCATCTGATTCGACGCGCAGCGCCTCGCCCAGGTGGCCCGCCACCGCAACGATGCCGGTGAGGGCCTCGAAGTCACCGAGATCCGTCCATCCCAGCTCGGCGTCGGCGGGAACGACGGCTACTCCCCCGTCGGCGGCGACGGGCTCGGCGATCGCATGATCGATCGCGATCTTCGTCAGGTGCGGCCAGTTGTCCGCCAGCACCTCGTCGAACTCGGGGGTACCCCACGCGCGCGCGATGGTCTCCAGGCGCGCGTGCATGTCGGGCAACAGGCGGGCCAGGTGACCGGCGAGCACGCCCGCCGACACAATGAACATGCCCGCGTTCCACAGGTATCCCTGCGACACGTAGCGGGCTGCCGTGTCGGCGTCCGGCTTCTCCACGAACTCGGCGACCCGGCGGGCGCCGCGCTCAGCGACGGCTTCCCCGGAGCCGTCAGCGAGGGCCGGACCGGGCGCGATGTACCCGTAGGCGGTCGAGGCCTCGGTGGGCGTCAGGCCAATCGTCACGACGTAGCCGTCGCGGGCGGCGCCGATCGCTGTCTCGACGGCTGTTCGCAGCAGCTCGGGGCGGGCGATCAGGTGGTCGGCCGCGAAGGACCCGACGATCGCGTCGTCCCCGAAGCGTTCGCGCACGACGTAGGCGGCCAGGCCGATCGCGGCCATGGAGTCGCGGCCCGACGGCTCGATGAGGAGCGTGCGATTATCCGACGAGGCGAACTCAGGCAGCTGGGCAAGCACGCCGTCGCGGTGCGCCTGGCCGGTCACGATGGTCACCGACGAGGCCGACTCCTCCAGGCGGTCCACCGTGCCCTGCAGGAGGGTGCGGCCCGTGCCCGCCAGGTCGAGGAGGAACTTGGGGCGGCGGCGGCGCGACAGCGGCCACAGGCGGGTGCCGGCACCGCCGGCGGGGATGATCACGTGCAGGTCACTCATACCCCCAGTATCGCAGATACGACGAGGGGGCGAGGCATCAGCCTCGCCCCCTCGTGGAAAGCGTGTGCTACGCGAGTGTCACTCGGCGTCGCCCTCGGCGGCGGCCTCAGCCTCGCCCTCGGTCTCTTCCTCAGCCTCTTCAGCGGCGGGTTCCTGAACGGCGACGATGACCGTCTCGGGATCGAGCTCAACCTCAACGCCGGCGGGCAGCTTCAGGTCGGAGACGTACACGGCGGAGCCGGCCTCGAGGCCCTCGATGGAAACCTCGAGGTTCTCGGGGATGGAGGTGGCGGCGGCCTTCACCAGGATGGTGAACTCCTCGAGCGAGTGGACGGTGCCGGGGGCAGCCTCGCCGACAACGACGACGGGGACCTCAACGTCGACCTTCTCGCCGGCCTTGACGGCCAGGAAGTCGGCGTGCAGGATGTCACGGCGCACGGGGTGAACCTGAACGTCCTTGACGAGGGCCAGCTGCGTCTTGCCCTCGATCTTCAGCTCAACGAGCGCGTTCTTGGTGCCGCGAACGATGAGGAAGAGGTCGTGGCCGGGAACGTCCAGGTGACGGGGCTCGGCGCCGTGGCCGTAGAGGACCGTGGGGACCTTGCCGGCGCGGCGGGCGCGGCGGGCAGCGCCCTTACCAAACTCGGAACGCTCTTCAGCAAGCAGGACGGGGTTGTCGCTCATGTGTCTTTCCTTCGTTTCTCAGGTCCGGCGTCGGTGTCGGCAGAGTGAAGGAAACGCGTGGCATTTCGATTCAGGCCCTGTCGATAACGGCGGATACGGATCCGCCCTCGCCGGAGCAACCCCAATAGGTTACCTCACAGCGAGGGCGGATGTGAAGCGGGAGCCGCTCAGTTAAAGAGCGATGTGACCGAACCGTCTTCGAAGACCTCCTGGATCGCGCGAGCCAGGAGCGGCGCGATGGAGAGGACGGTCAGCTGCTCGAAGCGCTTCTCACCGGGGATCGGCAGCGTGTCGGTGACGACAACCTCGGCGGCGCCGGACTCGGAGAGACGCTTCGCGGCGGGGTCGGAGAGGATGCCGTGCGTGGCAACGACGATGACCTTCTTGGCACCGGCATTGTTAAGGACGTTGATCGCCTCGGTGATCGTGCCGGCGGTGTCGATCATGTCGTCCACCAGGACACATTCCTTGCCGGCGACCTCGCCGACGACGCGGTTCGCGACGGCGACGTTCGGGCGGGTGGTGTCGCGGGTCTTGTGGACGAAGGCCAGGGGCGCACCGCCCAGCTTCTTCGACCACTTCTCGGCGACGCGAATACGGCCCGCGTCGGGAGAGACGACGGCGGTGTTGGCCAGGTCAACGCGGCCGCGCACATAGTCCACGAGGACCGGCATGGCGAAGAGGTGGTCGACCGGGCCGTCGAAGAAGCCCTGCTCCTGCGAGGCGTGCAGGTCGACGCTCATGATGCGGTCGGCACCGGCGGTGCGGTACAGGTCAGCCATGAGGCGAGCGGAGATGGGCTCGCGACCCTGGTGCTTCTTGTCCTGACGCGAGTAGGGGTAGAAGGGAGCGACCACGGTGATGCGCTTGGCGGAGGCGCGCTTGGCAGCATCAATCATGATGAGCTGCTCCATGATCCACTTGTTGATGTCGCCCTCGATGGACTGCAGGACGAACACGTCGGCGCCGCGAACGGACTCGTTGAAGCGCACGTAAATCTCGCCGGAGGCGAAGTCGTAGGCCGTCACCGGCGAGACCCCACATCCGATTTCCTCGCCCACGGCGTGAGCCAGGTCCATGTGAGCTCGTCCAGAAACGAGGACGAGGTTCTTCTCTCCGGTGGTCACCAGTCCGCTCATGCGGTTGTCTCTCCTTGTGTTGGATCAGGCGCGAGGCGCCGCGATCAATGTGCCGATGGTGCTGTATGGCGTGACCATCGTATCGGCTGCGACGCAGCCCTGGCCGATCCATGCGGTGGGAACCACACTGCGGTCCCCGATTTCCGCATCAATCAGCGTGGCGCTAGGACCGATTTCACAGCCGGTCCCAACGGCGCTTGTCCCCCGCAGGCAGGTACCGGGGTAGATGGTGGTGTCGGCGCCGATGCTCACGTCGACGTCGATCCAGGTGGAGGCCGGGTCGACGATCGTCACGCCGGCGCGCATGTGGGCCTCGCAGATGCGGCGGTTCATCTCGGCGCCGAGTTCGGCCAGCTGGACGCGGTCGTTCGCGCCCGCGCTCTGCCAGTGGTCGGTGAGCTCGAGGGCGCCGGCGGTGCGCCCGGCGGGAGCAGCAGCCGCGAGGACGTCGGTCAGGTAGACCTCGCCCTGATCATTGTCGGTACCCAGGGAGGCCAGGGAGGTGCGCAGGAAGTCCGCGTCGAAGGCGTAGATGCCCGCGTTGATTTCGTTGATCGCGGCTTGCTCGGGCGTGGCGTCTCGCTGCTCGACGATCGCCGTGACCGTGCCGGAGGCGTCGCGGATGATGCGGCCATAGCCGGTCGGATCTTCGACGCGCGAGGTCAGGACGGTGACCGCGTGGCCCGCGCCCTCGTGGGTGGCGACCAGCTCGGCCAGAGTGTCCGTGGATAGGAGGGGAACGTCGCCGTAGGTGACGACGATGGTGCCGGAGACGGGCTCGACGGCCTGATCGAGGGCCTCGAGGCCGCACTGGACTGCGCGGCCGGTGCCGGGGATCTCGTCCTGGTCGGCGATGATGGCGCTGGGCAGCACGCGCTCGATTTCGGCGGCCACGACCTCGCGCTGATGACGGACGACGGCGACCAGATGCTGGGGGTCGAGGCCATGGGCGGCGCGCAGGGAGTGTCCGATCATGGACAGGCCAGACAGGGGGTGAACGACCTTCGGGAGGGCAGATTTCATGCGCGTTCCCTGACCTGCGGCCAGGACGATGACGGCGGCGGGGCGAGACATGTTCCTCCTCGGGGTCTGCGGTCCCATCGGGACCGGTCGCTCCGCCCCTAGGATTCGAACCTAGACTAAAGGCACCAAAAACCTCTGTGCTGCCGTTACACCAAGGCGGAATGCGTCCACTGTGATGATACCTGCACCCCGCGCGCGCTTTCAAACGCGGCCCCGCGCCCGCTGCTTGGTCTGGGCGTAGACCAACCCATGCCTCGTGTGATACTGGGGGCATGGCTGAGAAGAGGACACGAATGAGCGGCTTCGCGCGCCGCGAGCAGCTGGTGGCCGTGGGACGTTCCCTGTTCGCAGAGAAGGGCTTCGGCGCGACCAGCGTCGAGGAGATCGCCGCCCGGGCGAAGGTCTCCAAGCCTGTGGTCTACGAGCATTTCGGAGGCAAGGAGGGCCTGTACGCGGTCGTCGTCGACCGCGAGGTGCAGGCGCTCATCTCGTCCCTCCAGTCGTCCCTGGAGTCCTCCGAGCGCCCGCGCCTGATCCTGGAGAACGCGACCCTTGGCCTGCTCGACTACATCGAGCGCAACACGGACGGCTTCCGCGTGCTCGTGCGCGACGCCCCCTCGGACCGCACGGCGGGCTCGTTCTCCTCGGTCATGGGCGACGTGGCGACCAGCGTCGAACACATCATCGCCGAGCAGTTCAAGCGCTCGGACTTCGACGCAACCTGGTCTCCCCTGTACGCGCAGATGCTCGTCGGCCTCATCGCGCAGGTCGGCCAGTGGTGGCTGGACGATCGCCGGATGAAGAAGGACGAGGTCGCCGCTCACGTCGTCAACCTCATCTGGAACGGCCAGCGCGGCCTGCGCCCCCACCCCACGCTGCGGGTGCGTTCGGGCGAGGGACGCTGAGTTAATCTGTGGCAGATACGACGAGGCCGTGGCTGGTTATCCCAGCCACGGCCTCGTTAATGAGTGAGACTCAGCGCGCCTCGTAGGAGAGGCAGTCCGCGGTGCCCGCGCCGACCGAGATGGAGGCGGCGGTGCACTCGAGGGCGTTGTTGTGGGCGCAGTCGGCCTTCTGGCAGGCACCGACGAAGGTCTCGGCCTTGGTGAGGCCGCCCTTGACGGTCAGCGGGATGAAGGTCGTGCAGGAGGTCGAGTAGCCGACGGTGATAGCGGCGGCTCCGCAGCTCTTCTCCTTGTTGTAGGAGCAGTCGGTGACGGAGCAGTCGAGGATGCGGGGCATATCTGCCATTGGAGTGTCCTTTTCAACGTGGCCCCGTGGGGCCTCAATGTAGCCGGTCGCGACCGGGGTGGCCGCGCTGTTGACTCCAGTAATACGCCTTTTCGCAACACATCCAAAACGTGGCGAGTTTTCGTTGAAATTCCAAGGGTGCTCGCGCGCTGTTCGGGGACTATTTTCGCATTCACACCATCACTAATTACGCAAATAAATGCGGCATTTCTTTTGCGTAATTCGGATAGGTGAGCCTGCGCTGCGCGGGTGTGGCACACCTACCCTGATCGGCTCTCACGCACACAATCGCCCGCGCCACCGAGGGGTAGCGCGGGCGATTGTGGAACGGAGACGTCAGTCAGGAAGCGATCACTTCGCGGACCAGAAACGGATCACGATCGTCGTGCCGTCATCTGCGGGCTGCGAGCGCTCCAGATCGGCGACGTAGTCGTAGGAGCCGGAGAAGTCAGTCGACGTCGGCAGGTACTGGGGCAGGTCAGCGAGCGTCACGTTGTAGACGCGCTTGCCACCCTCGACGGAGTACTCCATGTCGGGCGCGATGGCCACGCCGTCCGCCTTGGAGACCCAGTAGCGGTTGATCGTGCCGTGAGCGCCGCGCTCGTCGCGCTGGTACCAGTAGAGGCTGTAGTTCTCCGTCTCGGGGACGGTGCGCACAACCTGATCCCCCACCAGCACGTGGTTGACGATTGTCGCCTGCGCAGTGTCCATGGCCTCGTCGTCGCGCTTGTTGTCACGCAGCGTGATGCCACGAGGAGACAGAGCAGAGCCGTCGAGGCCGAAGTCCGCGCGGATCTCCTCGGCGTAGGGGCGCACGATGAGGTTGTCCGAGACGGTGACGTTACGAATGTCGCCCTTCACTTCCTGGAAGTCGATCGCGCCGCGCGTGTTTCCGTAGAAGTCGTTCGTGGTGCCCGAGCGCACGAGCTTGTTGTGCGAGATCGAGATGCCGCCGTCCGTGTTCAGGTCGAAGTTGTGACCGTCGAACACGGTGTTCAGGCGGATGCCCGCACCGGAGAAGTTATTGACGATGAGGTTGTCCTTGATGACGTGGGACTTGCCACCGAAGAGCCCGATGGCGGAGGCTCGCCAGCCCAGTTCGACAGTGTTGCCCACGAAGGAGTTGCGCTCGGCGATGCGCGCGTGGCTGTTGGTGGACTTGTCGATGCTCGACCACGAGGCCAGACCATCGTCACCATTGCCGCGCACCGAGGAGTTGCGAACCGTGGAGTTCGCCGTGCCCTGCGCAAAGTTAACGCCGTCCGCGAAGTTGTTGCGAATACGCGCGTTTTCAATGATCATGCCGTCGGTGTAGGTCATCTGGCCGGCATCCACGTAGTCACCCATCCAGAAGCCGCACTCGAAGTGCTCGACCCACACGTTGGCGACGCGGGTGTTCGCACCGGCCGAGCCAGCAAAGCCCTTGTACTGCGCCTTTTCACCGAAGCGAGACTTCAGGTTCGAAGACATGTAGAAGTCGGTCATGGTCACGCCTCCCACACCGCGGTTGAAGACGAAGCCACCGCCGCCAGCCTGGTCGGAGGTGAAGCGCACGTTGGTGTACCACATGCCCGCGCCCTGGATCGTCAGGCCGGAGTGGTCCAGGCCGATCTTACGGCCAAACTCCCACGTACCCGCGGGAATGTAGACGGTCTTGGAGGTGGCCGCAGCCTGGTTCATGGCCCAGATAAGCGCATCGGAGTCGTCGACGCCGTCGCTGGGCTTGGCTCCCTGGTAGTCGGCCAGGCTCACGGCGCCTTCGGGGCGCTCGATGGCGGGCGCGGCCTGCTCGAGCTCAATGAAGTCAATGCCGTAGGCGTTCTGGTCGTCGCCAACCTTGACGATCTGAATATGATCATCCTTCTGGATCTGGCGGCCCAGGAGTGTGTGGACCTCGTCGAAACGGAAGCGCGCCTTCGTGCCTTCTCCCGGCTCGTCGTACACATGGTCGCCGCCGACGTACTGCCAGGCGGTCTCGGAGGAGAGGTCGAGGGTCGCGACGGTCTCGTTGTTAACGCGCACATCGACACGCCCGGAGGTGTGATCCGGCAGGGTGAAGCGCAGGTCGAGGGCGTTGGCCGCGGTCGTCGCAGTGAAGTCCACGGAGGAGTTCTTGCCATTCAGGGCCACGTAAGACTGGCCCGAGGCCTCGATGGCCGTCGACTCGATGTCGTCGGAGCGCTCAAGCGTCGTCCCGTCGGAGCGGCTCGCCTCCTCGGCCTCGTATCGCGTGTAGGGGACGGTCGCACCGTACTGTTCGTCGGCTGCGACCGCACTGGGGACCAGTGCAGGCACCAGCGCGATGACGCCAAGCAGGCCTGTGACGGCGATAAATGGTCCGCGTTTCATGTAACTCTCAAGCCTCTTTTCATGCCCTGAAGCGCGCTCGAAGCACCGCTTCGCTCCTAGGTTCCACTTGTTGGAAGGAACCCGGGCACATAGTAGCGGAATCTAACCACTGTCAAAGAGTTGCTCGGAAATTTTCCCAGTCAAGACCCTTGCAATACCAGCGAATACTCAGCGGACCAATATTTGCACTGTAAATATGAATATGAGATTCCGATGCGCTGGCAGGGATTGCGAACGAGGCGACGAGGCCTCGGCTATCGATGCGCGAGAGGAATCTACTCCTGTCGGCCGCTACTCACGCCTTCGCTCACTCGAGCAAATCGGCTGCCTCGAGCCATGCCTCCTCCAGCTCGTCCATCTCGGACAGGACATCCTGGTGGGCCGCCGAGACCCTCGTCAGCTCGGACACCGCCGAAGGATCCGTCGCCACCTGAATCGACAGCTTCTCCAGCTTCGCCTCCAGGGACGAGGCATCGGCCCGCAGGCGCTCGAGCTTGCGCTCGATGCGGGCCACTTCCTTCTTGGCCGCGCGCCGCGCCGCAGCGTCACTCACGCCGCCGCGAGCGCTCCCCTGCCCCGCGCTCTCCTCACCCGAGGAAGCATCCGCGGAGGGAGCGGCAGAGCGGGAGGCGGAGCCGGCCTCGTCGGCGCGAGAGGACGAACCAAACGCCCCGAGGTTGCCGGAGGCGCGCATGTCGAGGTACTGCTCGACGCCGCCGGGCAGCGCGCGGATCTGGCCGTCGCCAAGGAGGGCGACCTGGTGGTCGGTGACGCGCTCGAGGAGGTAGCGGTCGTGGGAGACGACGACGAGGGTGCCCGGGAAGGTGTCGAGCAGGTCTTCCATGGACGCCAGGGTGTCGGTGTCGAGGTCGTTCGTGGGCTCGTCGAGGAGCAGCACGTTCGGCTGGCTCATGAGCAGGCGCATGAGCTGGAGGCGGCGGCGCTCGCCGCCCGAGATCTCGCTGATGCGCGTGTAGGCGCGGGCCCGCGTGAATCCCATGCGCTCCGTCATCTGCGAGGCGCTGACCTCCTTGCCGTCCACGACGACGGTCTGGGCGACGTCGGCGACGGCCTCGACGACGCGCATGTCGGCCAGGGCGTCGAGCTCATGCGTGTCCTGGGAGAGGGTGGCGACCTGGACGGTCTTCCCGCGCTTGACGCGCCCCGAGGTGGGCTCAAGGTCGCCGCGCAGCAGGTTCAGAATCGTCGTCTTGCCGGCGCCGTTGACGCCGACGATGCCGACGCGCTCGGCGGGGGCCAGGCGCCACGTGACGCCCTCGAGGATGCTCAGGCGCGAGCCGTCGGGGCGCGTGAAGGACACGGAGACGTCCACGAGGTCGATGACGTCCTTACCCAGGCGCGCGGTCGCCATCTTCACCAGCTCGACGGTGTCGCGCGGGGGCGGCACGTCGGCGATGAGGGCCTCGGCGGCGGCGATGTGAAACTTCGGCTTGGAGGTGCGCGCCGGCGCCCCGCGGCGCAGCCACGCGAGCTCCTTGGTGAGCAGGTTGGCGCGCTTGGCGGCGGCCACGTCCGCCTGGCGCATGCGCTCAGCGCGGGCGAGGGTGTAGGCGGCGTAGGAGCCGTCGTAGATTTCGACGTGCCCGGCAATCTGCGCGCGGTCACCGCCCGGGTCGACGCCGGGGACGACCTCCCAGATGTGCTCGCACACGGCGTCAAGGAACCAGCGGTCGTGGGTGACGGCCAGGAGCGCGCCCGACGCGCCGGGGCGCGCGAAGCGGGCGTTCAGGTGCGCGGCCAGCCACGCCACGCCCTCGACGTCGAGGTGGTTGGTGGGCTCGTCCAGGCACACGATGTCCGCGGTGGCTGCGAGGACTCGGGCGAGCGCGACGCGGCGGCACTGTCCTCCCGACAGGGTGCCGATAAGGGCGGCGGGGTTGATGTCGGCGAGGAGTCCGGCGTGGATGTCGCGCACGGCCGGGTCGGAGGCCCACTCGTACTCCTCCATGCCGGGGTGAACGGCCTGGATCACGGTGTCCTCGGGGTTGAGGGTGTCTGCCTGGGTGAGGACGGCGACGCGCACGCCGTCGCGTCGGGTCACCACTCCCCCGTCGGGTTCCTGCGTGCCGGCGACGATGCGCAGGAGCGTGGACTTTCCGGCGCCGTTGGGGCCGAGGATGCCGACGCGGCTGCCGTCGTCGAGGCCGACCGTGACCCCTTCGAGGAGCTTGCGCGACCCCGCGAGGGCGCCGACGTTTTGGGTTCCGAGCAGGTGCGCCATCAGATGGCCTCCGTCGATTCGATGCGGGCGCCGCACGCGGGCCCGTGGGTGGGGATTGCGCGCGCGACCGTGGGCGCGTCGCTCAGGGTGGCCGCGAGCGCGCGGGCATGCTCGGCGTCACGCGCGAGGGCCGCGACGGTCGGGCCGGATCCGGACAGCGTGACGGCCAGGGCTCCCGCGTCGCGCGCGGCCGCAATCGTCTCAGCCAGCTCGGGGCGCAGGCGCAGGGCTGGCGCCTGCAGGTCATTGACGAGGCAGTGGCGCAGTTCCTCGGGTTCCCCGCACAGGGCGGCGACTTCCTCGGGCGTTGGTTCGGCCAGGGCGGGCGCACCCGCCGCGTCGAGACGGTCGAACTCGCGGAACACCTCGGGGGTGGACAGGCCCTCGTGGGATAGGAGCATGACCCAGTGGTGGCGCCCCTCCTCGTCCCCCTCGCTCAGGACGCTCATGTGGTCGCCGCGCCCGGTTCCCAGCGCAATGCCGCCCGCCAGGCAGGCGGGCACGTCGGCGCCCAGCGAGCGGCCGATGGCCTGGAGTTGTTCGCTACCCAGACCCAGCTCCCACAGCTCGTTGCACGCCACGAGGGCGGCGGCCGCGTCGGCGGACCCGCCGGCCATGCCGCCGGCGACGGGGACGCACTTGTCGACGCGGATGCTCAGGCCCGCGGCGGTGGACGCCCAGGGGCCCGCGGCGGCGAGGCGCTGGAGGACGCGCGCGGCGCGCACAGCCAGGTGGGTGGCCGGGTCCACGTCCGCCATGGCGCGGGTCGTGGCCTCGTCGACGCTGCCGTCGGGCAGGTACGCGATCGTCTCCACGCGTACGCCGGGCGTCTTGGAGGTGCGCACGGTGACGGTCTCGCGCAGGTTCAGGGCCTCGAAGACAGTGACGAGGGGGTGGTAGCCGTCGGGCGTGGGCGCGCCCACGCGCAGGGTCAGGTTGACTTTTCCGGGCGCACTGGCGCGCACTTCACGCATGGCGTTCCTTCTTCCTGCCGATTGTCTGACCGGCGGCCGTCAGCGGGCTGCGGTCGACGCCGCGAGGGTGCCGTTTGCGCGGGCCTCGATAACGGCGCGCCCCAGCTCAACGAACTCGTCGATCGAGAGGGTCTCGCCGCGGCGCGTCGGGTCGATACCGGCGGCGGTCAGGAGGGCCTCGGAGGCCTCGGGGCCGCCCGCCCAGTTCTTGAGGGCGGCGCGCAGGGTCTTGCGGCGCTGGCCGAAGGCCACGTCGGTGACCTCGAAGGTGGCGCGGCGCAGCTCGTCGTCGCCGCGCGGAGCCTCCAGGCGCGTCAGGCGCACGAGCGCGCTATCCACGCCGGGCACGGGCCAGAACACGGAGCGGCCGATCGTGCCGGCGCGCTCGACCGAGCCGTACCAGGAGGCCTTCACGGAGGGCACGCCGTAGGTGCGCGATCCGGGGCCGGCGGCCAGGCGGTCCGCGACCTCGGCCTGGACCATGACGACGACGCCCTGGATGGAGGGGAAGGCCTCGAGCATGTTGAGCAGAACCGGCACGGCCACGTTGTACGGCAGGTTCGCGACGAGCTTGGTGGGGGCGGGCCAGTCCACGCCGAAGTCATCGACGCCGCTGATTTCCGTGGCATCCATGGTGACAACGTGGAAGCGGTCGGCGGCCTCGCTCATGCGGGCGCGCACCGTCTCGGGCAGCGCGGCGGCCAGGGGCGGGTCGATCTCGACGGCGCGCACGCGCGCGCCGACTTCCAGGAGCGCGAGCGTCAGTGAGCCGAGGCCGGGGCCGACCTCGACAACCTCGTCGCCCTCTTCGACACCACCGGCTGCGACGATCTTGCGCACCGTGCCCGCGTCGTGCACGAAGTTCTGGCCGAGCACCTTCGTGGGGCGGATACCGAGCGCCTCGGAGATGGCCTTGACTTCGAGGGGGCCGAGCAGGCCCGTCTCGGAGGGGACGGCGCCCTCGGGCAGGGTCGGGTCGAGGCGGCTGCGCGTGTCGCGCTGGTTGCGGGGGCTGGAGGATCGGCTCACGCTGGCAAGTCTAGTGCACGGGGCCGACGAGGCCGGGGCAAGCGGCGCTGTGAGGCTCGAAGCGTCACGGGGCGGGCGGAGGCGGCAGGACGACGCGCACCTCGTACTTGCTAGCCTGCTCGCCAAGAACAGCGTTGACCTGCTTCTTCACGACGTCTTCCAAACGCCCCTGAGCCTTGTCAAGCAGCCCCTTGGAGACAGCTTCGTCTGCTGCGGCGGCTTCCCGATCCGCCAGGAATGTGGTGACCTCTCCGACCTCGATCTGGTTAACGATGGAGAAAGACTGGTCGTAGGTCTCGACCGAGGAGGGGTCGATGGAGGTGGAGAGAACTTCGACGGCAGGCACGGTCACCGTCACGACGTGCCCCGCTTCGTCCACATCGACCTGAATCTGGCTGACGTCGGCCACTCCGGCCTTCACTTCTCCCGAATAGGTGATGAGGTAATGGGCGCTCGTGCCCGGCACTTCCATGCCGAACACCTTGGTTCCCTCCTCAGAGTATTTCCCCACCTGGGTGAAGTTGTAGGACTCAGTGGCGAGTTCACCAATGTCAGCGAAAGAGTTTTTCACAAGGGTCGTGTCGACAGTAACGACTGGTTCGCCACCCTGGTCCCCGGACCCGATGCCGAATACCGGGGCAGCCTTCATGCCACCGACGAATCCTGCACCTGCGATCACCAAAGCCGCAGCCCACTTAGCAAACGGTGGAAAACGCATGCTGACCTCACTGACACAATCACGACGAATATTAGTTAACCTTCACGGGAATTGTATGGTAAGTGTCAAGGTGCCACAACAGCGGCGCCACGCAGATAGGTCACGCGCATCCGGATAGGTTGCACGCTTCCGGATAGGTTAGCCACATCCGGATAGGTTAATAAGCTATCCGGATGCTCATAACCTATCCAGATGTTCGTTACCTATCCGGATACTCACGCCCATCCACCTACGCACGCGCCGAGATGCGCACCCCACAGCCCACCCAACCCACAAAGCCAGGACCGGGCGCCGAGCCAAGCTCAGCCCAGGCATCGAATCCGACCAGGTCAGGGCACCGCGCCAAGCCAGGGCGACGTATGAGGCCCCAGTACCGCGCCAAGCCAGGCCAGGCTGCGCATCCGGATAGGTTGCGCGCTTCCGGATAGGTTAGCCACATCCGGATAGGTTAATAAGCTATCCGGATGTTCATTACCTATCCGGATGTTCATTACCTATCCAGATGTTCGTTACCTATCCGGATGAGCGCACTCTGAGAGCCGCCATGCCAGCACGCCCACAAGCACAACCACCACACCTGCGCGCCCACGAGCACAACCACCACGCCAGCGCGAGCCCACCCGCGCACCGACAAAAGAACCGGGCCCGACAACCTTCATTGTCAGACCCGGCCCTCAGTAGCTCTCAGGCTTAGTACCAGCCCACGGCGTTGGAGTGCGCCCATGCGGAGCAGGGCGTGCCGTAGCGGCCCTTGATGTAGCCGATACCCCAGTTGATCTGAGTGATCGGGTTGGTGCGCCAGTCAGCGCCGGCCGAGGCCATCTTGGAGCCCGGCAGCGACTGCGGGATGCCGTACGCGCCCGACGAGGCGTTCTCAGCGTAGGGGTTCCACTGCGACTCGCGGTTCCACAGGAGGACCAGGCACTGGTACTCGCTGTCGCCCCAGCCCTGGGCTGCGACGAGGGGCTTGGCCAGCGAACGCGGATCCTCACCGGAGTAGTTCGTGGGGACGGCGCCGGCGGCAGCAGCGGCAGCAGCGGCGGCGGCAGCCGTAGCAGCGTCCGCGTTCTTCGTGTCGGCTGCGATCGCGGCGATCTCTTCCTTCGTGGAGATCGTGCCGAGCTTCGCGCGGTAGCGCACGGAGGTCGTGCCGTCCACCTCAACCTTTTCCTCGAGGGTGGCCTTCGGGTCAATGCCGGCGGCGACGAGGGCGGCCGGGGTGGCCTCCTTCGTCCCCTCACTGCGCACCTGGGTGACGGGCTGGGACGTGGAGTGCTCGGTGATCGGCACGGAGGTCAGGACCTCGTCGCCCTTCTTCTCCTGCCACACGGTCCACGTGGTCGCGCCGTTGACGCCGGCCGTCGTTACCTGGGACTCGCCGACGAAGAGGTCGGAGCTGTTCGTCGTCGTCTCGCTGAAGGGGATCTCGACGGTCTCGGTGGCCTCACCGCGGGTGACGCGGCTGACGTTGATCGACAGCTCGCCGGCCTCGCCCGTCGTGACGTTCACGCGGTCGAGGGGGTGCACAGAGACGCCGGAGGCCTCGAGGATCGCGCGGGCGTCCTGTCCGGGACGTGCGGCGACCTCGCGCGTCGTGCCATCCACCGTGACGACGACGTTGCGAGCGCGCGACACGAGCGGGGTGAGCTCGTCACGCGACGACGAACGGTCTGCGGCGAGGCTGACAGCCGAGCCCAGCGGGGCGGCGTCCGCGAGGATCGCATCGGCCGACGAGGCCGTGGTCCACAGGGTGCGGGTCTGGCCGTCGACGGTGACCGTGTACGGCTTGGAGGTGCGCACGACGATCGTGTCGCCGTCGCGCACGGCCTCGCCGGTGCCGGGCTGCACGAGGTCGTTGCTGCCAACGCTCACGCCCGCGGCATGCAGCGCGTCGCCGACGGTGTTACCCCAGGAGGTCACGGGGCGCGAGACGCCGTTGACCTCGAGCATGACGGATGTGTGCGAGGAGGCGACACCGACGCCGGCGACGCCGAGGACACCCGCCGAGGCGAGGGCGGCGACGCCGAGGACGATGCGCGGGGAAGGCGCGAAGGAACGCACGTGGGCGCCCAGGACGTGCAGGGCGCTTGCGGCGGACGCACTCAGGGAGGTGCTCAGGTGGTGGTTCACGATTCTCCAGTTACTCGCTATTGGTACTGCCGGTCAGCTTAACGTGCACGCACGCGGGCGCGCCAGGGTCTGGCCGCGCCCGCGTGCAATGTCACGTCAGACGAGGCCCAGCTTGTAGGCGCAGCCCCACTGGCCCCAACCGGAGCGCTGCTGGAGCATGCGCGCACGCATGGTCTGCTCCTCCGCGGAGGCGTCGGAGGGCAGGCCGGAGCCGCCCACGGAACGCCAGGTCGGCAGAGAGAACTGGTACATGCCGTAGTAGCCGTTGCCCGTGTTGATCGACGGGTTGCCGCCGGACTCGCACTGGGCGATGGCCGCCCAGATCGCAGCGTCGTCTCCGGAGACGGCGGCGGGAGCGGAGGCAGACGAACCGGACGAGGAGGAGCCCGAAGAATCAGACGAGGAGGAGCGGGACGACGTATCCTCGGCCTTCTTCGCCTTCGTGCCCTTGGAGACGATGCGCTTGGTGGGCTCGGTACGGGTCGTGGACAGAACGGCGGAGACGGTGACGTTTCCGTCGATGGTCTCCTGGTATGTCTCGGTCACCTCGGAGCCGGCAGCGCCTTCCTGCACGGTCTTCTCGGTGCCCTCTTCGGCCTCGGCATCCTCGCGTTCTTCGGTCTCGTACGGGATCTCGGTCGTGGTGGACACAGCACCCCGCACGACGCGCGCGACGCGCAGGGTGGCCTCGCCACCGTTGTGCTCCATGGTGACGCGGTCGATCGGACCGGCGCTGACACCGGCCTTCTCGAGGATCGCGGTCGTGCCCTCGTCGGAGGAGACGACGACGTCCGTCGTAGTGCCGTCGGCGACGACGTGGACGGTCTGGCCGGCCTCGGCGACGGGCATCTCGGTGCGGGTGTAGGAACGGTCGGCCGCCATGGACGCGTCGGAAGCCGGCAGGGCCGAGAGCACGCCGGAAATCGACGAGGCCGTGGACCACGCCGTGGTCTGGTTGCCGTCGACCGTCACGTCGTACTCGGTCGCGGTGCGCACGACGACGGTGTCACCGCTCGTGACGGTCTGGTTGGAAGCGGGGGCGACAAGGTCGTGGTCGCCGACGGTCACGCCCGCGCTGTGCAGAGCATCGCCGGCAGTCGTGAAGAAGCCCGAGACATCGCGGGTCACACCGTC